>CAKZKZ010000001.1 GCA_937124495.1 uncultured Dokdonia sp.
TTTCATCGTATATCCTTCTCCAACACTTACACTTCCAGATGAACCTATAGGTTGAAATTCCTCAATCCCATTTCCATACTTAAAGATCCAATACGAACTAATTGTAATCGGCGAAGTAGCAGCTCCATTAATAAAAGTAGTAAAATTCATCCCCACTGGACTGTTAGGATCTGTACCGTCATTCATGATAGTACCTACAGCGTAATCTAAGTTAATCTGAGCACCATTAATAACACTTACAGGAGATGACCAGATATTATATGAAAAGGTATCTGCCGTACCTTGCTGATCTTTCTCTAAAGCCCCTGCACTAGCTACATCAAGATCACTATTCTCAGTTTGTACCAATTGTGATTCACCAACTAAATCTAACACACCATCTAATTTAAGATAGTGAGATACTTCTATCTTGCTATCATTTTCAATAGATAATTCATTTGCCTGTATATCTAAGGCAAGTACTGTATTGTTAGTTTGTGTTGTTACATCATGTGCAGTTTGTACAATATTCCATGCTACGTTTACAGTGCCATCTACTATAGATGGACTGCTAGGAAGATCAAAACCAGTACCGTTTTCCCAGGTAGCAGCATCTGCCCAATCACCATCTGCTTCTGATACATAAGGAAGTGGTGCAGTTTGAAAATCTACTGTCTTTAAATTTTTAATTGCAGCAACATTATTATTGTTAGATGCGTCTATAATATTTGTAAAAGCAAAAGTAGTCATTGGAAAATACCCTTCTAGAGATTGCCAAGCAATTGCATCTATTTCATTTTTAGAAATAGTAGATGGCACAACCTCTCCTCTCACCATAAGATTCGTATTTTCCTGAATCTCTTGATTCATAATAAAACGAATCTGATCTTGATTCAGTGCAACATCCCAGACACGTAACTCATCTATAGTTCCTTCAAAGAAATCAACAGGAGTTCTTTCATCTAAAGCTGCAATTAAGAAATGGCGATCATTATCTACTGGAGGATCTAATGTTTCTGTATTACTTAAAACACCATCGATATATACATTAGCTGTTGTTCCATCATACGTGACAGCAAACTGATGCCATACATTATTAGGAATTGGAGTGGTAGTTCGTATTTCTTGCATGTCCCCATCTACATCTATCCATCGTGTCCTAACATTTTTATCACCTATAATATCTATAGCATATCCTTCTGTAAATGCGACATCTCTTTTTGATACTACTGTGTATCCTGCATCATTATGTTTTATCCAAGTGGAGATGGTAAAAGGACCTGTTAAGTCTAATGAATCTTGCGCATCCATATAATCAGTTGTACCATTAAAGGTAACTGAACGATCAAATACATAGTTTGGAGCATACCCAAATGTGACATACTTTGTACCATTAAAATCGTATGTAGTTTCTAAATTCAACCCATTAAGAGTCATAATTCGATACTCAGAACTAGGATTAAAAGTTGGCGTATCTGAAATAAACATAAAGAAACTACCAGGGGGATCTAATGTAGCGCTCAATGCAATCTCTGGAATCGACACTTCCACTCTACCCACAGATCCTGTCTCAACAACTTTCCAACTACGCTGTATAGATGTGATATCTACGATGGTATTTAAACCTGCAATGTCATTACTTAAATCAACAATGATGGATGCCGCAGCATTTAAACTTTTGTTATCATTACCCCACATTAAGAAATTCTTATCATCGATCACATTTGTATTAGTCGTAATATTCTCATTATTAGTACCATACACCTCCGTAAGACCCATAGTAACAATTGCTTCTGGGTTTACAGATATTGATTGTTTTTGATTTAAGCCTGAAGTAACATCTCTACCTATACCTGCAATATCATAATTATACCCTGTATGAGCAGCAACATTCCAAACAATAGATCCATCGGAATCAATATAACTTTGATCGCCTAATCTTGTAATTGATGTACTATTAATATCATGTAATGTAATACCATATTTTATAGCTAGATACGATTGTATTTTTTCTTGATCAAATATTGTAAGAGGGTTTGCATAACTAATAACCTCTGACATTTTTCCATTATAATGCGAATCATAATTAGTTCCTCCAACTGTAATACGCCCTACTCCTAATATATAACTAGAATTAGTCACATTAATGTATGGTAATTCTTCAGAAGGAGAGCCTGTCGTTTTACCAGTATAATTATCTATACGTGTTCCATTTTTATAAATCTCTGTAAGATCTCCAGCGTTATTAACTTTTACATTTAGAATAATAGGTTCATCATCATAGCTATCTGTATTACTCGTATAAGCCCTACCATAACTACCATCCCCAATATCTGCTGCAGAAGCACTTGTCGCTCCTACCATATGACTCACAATATTATCAACTCCACTAAATCGTAGTGATCCAGGATTGATCCACAAACCAGTACCATCCTCAGAAAATTGATCTCTTGATACTCTACCTGCTATTACTCCTTTGATAGGACTTGAAGAATCTACACTCCCATCAGCTTGCATAACAATCCAATAATCTTGCGTGTTAAACCCTCCTTTTCCTTTCAATTCTGAATCAATCACATCGTTAAAACTTACAACGGGATTATAATTAATATTTTCATTAATATCATCATAATAGATAGGTTGTTGCCCACTATCCCCTCGTGTTGCATTATTATCTAATGCTTGATCTGCCCAGGCTGGTATTTGAGTTCCATTAGTAATTGCGCCGATTCCTTCGGTTGTTTTCAACCAAAGTTTTAAATTTGTATTTACTCCAGCTGGCCCAGCCAGCGGATCATCTGACACAATAGGATCTCCCAAGATAAATACATTATCAAAATTCACCCCATTATCATTTTGACTATTATCAGAGGCAAAATGTACTCTAAATCGCGCTACGGGGTTATTTACCAATTCGATAGGCAAATCAACAGTAGCCTGGATAAAGTCAGATTTTGTAGCACTTACAATATCAAAACTAAAGCCAGCCCAACCATCAGTACCATTACCTAGAGCATCTACATTATCTCCATTATACCAGTTATCTACCTGAGGATCTGCATATGCACCTAATATAAACCACGTAGCTCCTCCATCAGGAGAATACTCTACATTCATTCCATCATCTCCACCATTGTCTCCATCTGTATCATAACGAATATCCATTTTAAACATTAAATTTTGATATCCTGAAAGATCTATTACTGGACTTGTGACATACGTATCTGAATTTGAAGCATAATCATCATAATTATCGGTATACCAATAATCCCCTTCAGTACCCACTTCTACAGCATTCGTACCATGTGTCCACACACTCCCTCCTCCTGGATTTGAAGCTACCCAGCTATCATCTCCAGTATCAAAATTAGCATAATAAGGAGTCTCCAACGGGTTTTCATTTTCAATAGCCGTCCCTGTAATCGTAAATGAATAATTAGATTCATCACTGTCATCATTAATTACAGTAACTGTAGCTGTATGTGTTCCTAACCCAAAAGGATTATATTGAATTTGAAATACCGTTGAAGCAGAAGCCGAGATAGAACTTAAAGGTTCCGTTTGAATAGAAAATTCAGATGCGTCCGCACCTGTAATCGTTAAATATGGTGGAGTACCAGACAATGTCAAGTCACCAGAACCTATATTATTAATAGTAAAAGCTACATTTTTTTTAGTCCCTAAAGAAATTGTTCCATAATCAGTTGCGTCTATAGTACTTGGAGACATATCTCCAGTGACTATTTCCATACTATTTCCTGTAATTTCTATTTCTGGAACAAAAGATACTACCCCAACTCCAACAATATCAAAAGTGAATGGATTTTCATCAGGGTCATTATTAGCAATAGAAATCGTCGCTGTATGTGTCCCTACACTTGAAGGGTTATAGGTTATTTGAAAAGTGGTTGTGCCACCATTATTTGAAATAGTATGGTTAGGAATTACAGATATAGAAAATTGCCCTGCATCTGCTCCTATTATATTAACATATGGGGAAAG
>CAKZKZ010000002.1 GCA_937124495.1 uncultured Dokdonia sp.
CGCCCATTGTAAATCCAACAGCTTCTTTTCTTTTAGATCCTTCAAAGTCATCTAGCTCTTCCCAAGAATTAGACGCTGGATCGTATTTATAAAAGTCATCTTTCAAACCACCCTCATCTTGTCCTGTTCCAACAAAACCCACATCATCAATAGCAAAAGCAATTGCTCCTGTTCTAGGCGTTCCTGCAAAGTCTGCCATTTGTGTCCACGCTTCTGTTTCGGGGTCATAGCGCCATAAATCTTTAAGACTTGATGATGGTCCAGCTCCTAATCCTGTAAAGCCATATCCTGCCGCGCCAAAAGCAATTGCAGATGAACGTTGCAAACCAGAACCTGTTTCGCCACCTAATGGAGTTTCAGCATCCCAATCATCCTGCTCTAAATCATACGAATACATTTTACGTTTAAAGTCAGTTAAATCAACGCCAGTTAATACAAATGCTTCGCCATTTAATGCAAAACTTGCACAAGCAGCCCTAGGCGGACCGTTAACAGAATCGCGCTTTATCCAAACGTCTTGTCCATAACTTGTCGTAAAGGTTATGGTTGCGGCCAATAACAATACTAATTTCATTTTAACGCAATTTTTTTAGTTCCTACAAACTGTTGATGTTGATCGAATAATGCTAATTGATAAAACCCACTAGATAAGGCATCACGGTTTATAATAAATTGAGAGGAGTTAAAGACATCCTTTTTAACGATTTGTCCTTGTAAATTTATAATCCAATATTCTCCTTGGGTTAATTTTTTTGGCAATACAATAGTGGCTTGATCGAGTACTGGGTTAGGGTAGAGCTCAAAATCTATTGAAGTATCTTCGTATATAGAAAGAGGCCCTGCTGGGGCATATTGATAAAACGTTTGTTTCTTTCCAGAAGTCTCTTTTCCTAAACCAGCATACCCTTTATCGCCAATACTAAATGCTATTGCGTTAAACCTTCCTCCACCAGGAAAAGGCGATCTTAGTGTCCAGGCTTCTGTATAATAATTATATTCCCATAATTCATCCTTTAGTCCACCGTCTGTACCAAAAACAACAAAACCTTTAATGCCTATTGAGAAAGTGCTTGACCGTGCACGCTCTGTTCCTGGAAAATCATCTTTTTCTTCCCATGTATTTGTTGCAGCATCATATTCGTATATGTCTTTGCGGTATACGTCATGGTCAGTTCCCATTCCAACATAGGCTTTATCCTGAATAACAAAACTAATCAGTTGGTATCTATCTCCACCTGGGAAAGGAGTGCGTTCCGCCCAAGAATCACTTGTCGGATTATATTCCCATAATTCATTGATATAGGCGTCAGATCCAATTTTACCACAAGCTACATAGCCTTTTTCCAATGCAACAAATGCAGTTGCTTGATAAATACCAGTGTCGCCGCCTCCTGGGTAATCTGCTTTTGATGACCAAGTGTTTCCCATTGGGTCATATTCCCAAAAGTCTTTCAGTTTTTCGCCTAAAGCACCATCATCTAGGCTAAATCCAGTTCCAATATATCCTTTGCTTCCAACAGCAAAACCTACAGCATTTCGGCGTTCAGTTGCAGGCATAGATGCTTTTTGAGTCCAAATATCTAAGGCAGGATCATATTGCCATAAATCATTGTGAGTCATTTCAGCAGTGTCTACACCACAACCAACGTAGCCATATTCACCAATTGAAAAAGCAACGGCTTTTTCTCGCTTTAATCCATCAAAAGAAGCTTTTTTATCCCATGAGTTTTCCTCTTGAGACCATCCGTTTGTAAGAAAAAATACAAGGGATGCCGCTAATACAATTTTATGCATAAAATTTAATTTTAATCCGTGGTGGCTGCGATTCCATTGATTCTTATTATCAGAACACGTTTCTCAGAACTTAATGGTTGTTTTAATTCCCAAATATCTTTTTTTTAATCAATAGAATGTAAATATAGTAAACTGGTTAATTTTTTGTGCTTTATGGCCATTAAATTGTTAACTGTACAATGTGATAAAATTCAAATCGTATCAAATTTTAGGAGATATACTCGTGTTTGAATAACGAATAATTATCTTTACGGAAAAAATAGATATATGCACACAAGAGATCTAGAACCAAAAGCTGTCTGGAATCATTTTGAAGATATTAATGCCGTTCCCCGTCCTTCAAAACAAGAAGAGAGAATCATTCAGTTTATGATTGATTTTGGCAATAATTTAGGTTTAGAAACTACGCGTGATGCAATAGGTAATGTCATTATTAAAAAGCCTGCTAGCAAAGGTTTTGAAAA
>CAKZKZ010000003.1 GCA_937124495.1 uncultured Dokdonia sp.
TGGGTCTCTAAACCTTCTTGCAATTTTTGATTTTGGTCCTGTGTATCTTGCCATTTCTGTTTGTTTTAGATCTGTGACTATAGGATTATACCTTTACTATAAAGGTTGCCTTATGTCAATGGTCTTATTGTTAAATTATACTCTTCTTCTTTTTGGTGGTCTACAACCGTTGTGCGGCATAGGTGTTACATCAATGATTTCAGTAACTTCAACACCTGAATTGTGAATAGCTCTAATTGCAGATTCTCTACCTGAACCAGGTCCTTTCACATATACTTTTACTTTTCTTAAACCAAGATCATGTGCTTCTCTTGCACAATCCTCAGCTGCAACTTGCGCTGCATAAGGAGTGTTCTTTTTAGAACCTCTAAATCCCATTTTACCAGCAGATGACCAAGAAATAACTTGTCCAGCATTGTTTGTTAATGAGATAATAATGTTGTTAAAAGAAGCTTGGATGTGCGCTTGCCCAACCGCTTCAACTTTTACACTTTTCTTTTTTGCTTTACCTGTTTTTGCCATAGTATTTAGCTTTTGACTTTGTCGCCTTGGTGGATTTTAACTTAGGTATCCGAGAGATGGAACTTAAAGTACCAACTTCTCCTGAGCTAAGTATCAATCCAGACTTACAGCCTGATCAATTATTTAGTTGCTTTCTTTTTGTTTGCAACGGTTTTTCTTCGCCCTTTACGAGTTCTAGAGTTATTTTTAGTACGTTGACCTCTTAATGGAAGACCAGCTCTGTGTCTGATTCCTCTGTTACAACCAATGTCCATCAAACGTTTAATGTTCAACTGAACTTCAGAACGAAGTGCACCTTCGACTTTCATCTCAGCTACAGCAGCACGAATTTTACCCGTCTGATCATCTGTCCAATCTTGAACCTTAATGTTCGCGTCCACACCGCAATCTTCTAAGACCTTTGCAGCAGTACTATTCCCTATTCCGTAGATATAGGTTAAACTGATTACACCTCTTTTGTTTTTAGGTATATCTATTCCAGCGATTCTAGCCATAATTCTTTACAGTTTAGAGTTTAAAACACATGCCCTCGAGAATCTCAGGCGGCGTTTTCAAACTCAATTTTATCCTTGTCTTTGTTTAAATTTCGGGTTCTTTTTGTTTATAACATAAACTTTCCCGTGTCTCTTAACGATCTTACAATCTGCTGATCGTTTTTTTACAGATGCTCTTACTTTCATTTTTCAATTTATTTATATCTGTACGTAATGCGTCCTTTTGATAAATCATAAGGAGACATTTCTAACTTAACTTTATCTCCAGGTAAAATTTTAATGTAGTGCATTCTCATTTTTCCTGAAATGTGAGCCGTAATGGTGTGACCATTTTCTAACTCAACTCTAAACATTGCATTTGACAATGCTTCTATTATTGTTCCGTCTTGTTCTATCGAAGCTTGTTTAGCCATAATAACTTATATAACGTTTCCAATTGGTTTTTCTCCTCTTCTACCTCTTATACTTCCACCTTCCATTAAACCGTCGTAATGTCTGTTTAATAGATATGTTTCGATTTGTTGCAGTGTATCCAATACAACACCTACCATAATTAGCATAGACGTTCCACCCATAAACATTGCAAATCCATCACCCACACCGAATAACATTGCAAAGGCAGGAATAATAGCAATAGCTGCTAACATTAATGAACCTGGGAATGTAATTCTAGAAAGTATATTATCTAAGAAGTCTGCAGTTTCAGATCCTGGTTTAACACCTGGAACAAATCCACCGTTTCTTTTTAGGTCATCAGCAATTTGCTTAGGATTAATCGTAATTGCCGTATAGAAATACGTAAAGATGATAATCATTAAAGCAAATACAAAGTTGTACCAAAAGCTTTTAAAGTCAGCCAATGCTCCTAAAAAGGAATCTTGCCCCAACATAGCTGGCACAGTCATGATAGCCTGAGCAAAGATAATTGGCATTACACCAGAAGCATTCACTTTTAAAGGAATATAACTTCTTGATGATTGCTCCATACCTTGTCCACCAGCACCAACTACTTTTTTAGCATAGTTAATTGGTACACGACGTACACCTTGAACAATGAGGACCGTTACCATAATGATGGCGAAGAATACAAGCATTTCCACGATAAACATGAAGATAGATCCTGAACCTTCCATTCTTTGCGTAAACTCAGATAATAATGAACCTGGGAATCGAGCCAAGATACCAACCGTAATCAATAATGAGATACCATTACCAATTCCTTTGTCAGTGATTCTTTCACCCAACCACATAGCGAACATTGTACCTGCAATTAACAATGCAATTGAAGTTACCCACCACATGATACTAGGATCAACAGCTCCACCTCTACTGATTACATACATTTGTAAGTAAGAAGGTGCTTGGAAAGCACAAATAGCAATAGTCAAGAAACGGGTATAACCGTTAATCTTTCTTCTACCACTTTCTCCTTCTTTCTGCATTTTCTGTACAACAGGAACAGCCATACCTAATAACTGCATAATAATTGATGCAGAGATATAAGGCATAATTCCTAAGGCCATAATAGATGCTTGTGAGAATGCTCCACCGGCAAATAAATCTAGTAAACCAACTAGGCCAGCATCACCATCTGCACTACCTGCAACTGCTAAGGCTTTTTGATCCACCCCTGGAAGTACAATGAATGAACCAACTCGATAGATTAGGATTAACCCTAGAGCTAAACCTATTCTATTTCGAAGTTCTTCAACCTTCCAAATGTTTTTTATGTTTTCTATAAATTTTTTCATTAGAGGTGTTAATTAGGATTAAACAGTTTCTACACTTCCACCAGCAGCTTCAATAGCAGCTTTTGCTGATGCAGAAAAGCCATTTGCTGTTACTTTTAGTGACGCTTTCAATTCTCCTCTTCCTAATACTTTTACCAAATCGTTTTTAGATGCTAATCCGTTTTCACGAATAATATCTAAAGTAACCTCAGAGATTTTCAATTTGTCAACAAGTGTTTGTAATGTATCCAAGTTGATTCCTTTATACTCAACACGATTCATGTTGGTAAAACCGAATTTAGGCACACGTCTTTGAAGCGGCATTTGTCCCCCTTCGAATCCAATCTTACGACTGTAACCTGAACGTGACTTTTGACCTTTGTGTCCTCTTGTCGAAGTACCACCGTGACCAGAACCTTGACCTCTACCGATTCGCTTAACGCTTTTCGTTGATCCTTCTGCCGGTGTAATATTATTTAAATTCATTTTGCTAATGATTATAAAATTCTTACTCAATAATTTCTAACATATGAGAAACTTTGCTTACCATCCCCATAACTTGAGGAGTAGCTTCTTTCTCTATGATTTGGTTTAATTTTCTAAACCCTAGTGCTTCAATCGTTCTTTTTTG
>CAKZKZ010000004.1 GCA_937124495.1 uncultured Dokdonia sp.
ATTTGGACCTGGGCTAGCCTCTGGATGGGATTGTACAGAAAAACAGTTTTTATCTTTAATTCTAATACCGGCAACAGTATGATCATTAAGATGTACATGAGTAATCTCTACATTAGGATTGGCTTCGGTTTCTTCTCGGTTAATAGCAAATCCATGATTTTGAGATGTAATTTCTCCTTTCCCAGTAATTAAGTTTTTAATAGGATGATTTATACCTCTATGTCCATTATGCATTTTGTAGGTAGAGATTCCATTAGCTAATGCAATGACTTGATGTCCTAAACAAATTCCAAATAATGGATGATCTTCACGTATGATATCTTTAGCTACTTGAATAGCATTTTCCAATGGCTCTGGATCTCCAGGACCATTAGAAAGGAAGTATCCATCTGCACCCCATTGTTTCATTTCTTGATACGATGTATCATACGGAAACACTTTTACATAAGCTCCTCTTTTAGAGAAATTACGTAAAATATTACGTTTAATTCCTATATCTAAAGCTGCTATTTTAATAGAAGAATCCTCTTCCCCAAAATAGTAAGGTTCTTTTGCGGAAACTTTTGATGCTAACTCCAAACCATTCATACTAGGTACCTTTGCCAATTGCGCTTTAAGACCGTCTATATTATCTACATCTGTAGATATTACAGCATTCATTGCTCCATGATCTCTTATATATGCTACCAATGCTCTTGTGTCTACATCAGATATTGCAAAAAGATCATTAGAAGCTAGAAAGTCCTCTAGAGATTCTTGAGCATCTTGTCTTGAATAGGTATAACTAAAGTTTCTACATATAAGACCTGATATTTTAACATCATCAGATTCTGTCTCTTCATTAGTTGCTCCATAGTTCCCTATATGTGCATTTGTAGTCACCATGAGTTGGCCAAAATAAGAAGGGTCTGTGAAAATTTCTTGATACCCTGTCATTCCAGTATTAAAGCATACTTCTCCAAAAGATGTGCCTTCTACATTTCCAACAGATTTACCATAAAAAACAGTTCCATCTGCAAGTAAAATTAGAGCTGGACGTCGAGACTGATATTTCATATAGTTAATTATTTGTGCAAATATATTATATCGTTTAAAATAGTTAGGCATAAAAAAAGAGCTTTTTTAAAAAGCTCTTTTTTTATTGTGAAAATATTTTAAAATAGTACTATTATAATGTTCTATAATAACTAACGATCTTCCTTAAATCTTTTTCATTTTTAAAATTAAGATTATTATCTTTTGCATATTGTTCCACTACTGAAGATTTAGAACCAGCTGCTTTTAAAATTTCTGACTTTTTAAGTTTAAGTTTTTTGAAAGATTTACCTTTCTTAACATAATAGCTATCTCTCATGATATATTTATCGTTTGCACGAGCAAGAAGTGGATTAGGATTTCCTTCTCTAATATCTATAGTATAATCTTTATAAATTTCAAAATCTTTAGTTTCAGCAATCACTTCAAAAACTCTATAACCTCCATCTACTGGTGAATAGATATTTTTGAAAGTTCTATTGTTAATTACGATTTTTTCAATGTTTGTAAAATCAAATGTAAAAATAGTTTCACTGTCTATTTTAGATTCAAAAGCATTACGCTTTGCATTAAAATTAATATTACTCGCAAGATTAAAAGGCTTTTCTTGCGCATTGGTTACAATAAAAGTTTTGTTATCCCAACCATCAAATAAATAAACAGTTCCATCTATAGGTCTAGGTGGGTTATATACAATACTAGAACCTCCTATATTTGCTCCATCAGGTCCGTAAGTAGCAAGTGCTCCTAGAGTGTTATTATTTGCATTCACTGCTTGTTGTTGTGCGTATCCGTATCCCATTGTTAATATAAGGGATACTAAGACAATCATTAATTTTTTCATAGTTTATGTATTTCTAAATTATATTCTATCTAAGTCAAATATCTTACCAAAATTGAAATTGACAGTGTAAAAATAAAAAAAGGGACCCACCTTGCGGTAAATCCCGATACTATTTAACCTTTTTTTTTCAGGCTTCCCGACTTATTCTTCCTCGTTAGAAGTCGTTTCTGCAACAGGAGTTACGTCAGTTTTCTTTGTTCTACCACGACGAGTAGATTTCTTTTTAGTTGCTTTTCCAGCGTTATAGATTTCGTTATAATCAACAAGTTCTATCATTGCCATATCTGCATTATCTCCTAGACGATTACCTAATTTGATAATACGAGTATATCCTCCTGGACGATCTCCAACTTTTACAGCTACATCTCTAAAAAGTTCAGTAACCGCTTCTTTTTGACGTAAACGAGCAAATACAATACGTCTATTATGAGTTGTATCATTTTTAGACTTTGTAACTAAAGGCTCTACAAATTGTCTAAGAGCTTTTGCTTTCGCAACCGTTGTATTAATTCTTTTATGCTCAATTAGGGAACAAGCCATGTTAGCAAGCATTGACTTTCTATGTGCCGTTTTTCTTCCTAAATGATTAATTTTCTTTCCGTGTCTCATTATTCTTAATATTATTTATTCGCTTTCGCGAAAGCGTACAAATGGTAATTAGTCTTTATCTAATTTATATTTTGATAAATCCATACCAAAATTTAACCCTTTTACATTTACAAGTTCTTCAAGTTCTGTTAATGATTTCTTACCGAAGTTTCTAAACTTCATAAGATCATTTTTATTGAAAGAAACAAGATCTCCTAATGTATCAACTTCAGCTGCTTTAAGACAATTAAGAGCACGAACTGAAAGGTCCATATCTATAAGTTTAGTCTTTAACAATTGTCTCATGTGAAGAGATTCTTCATCATAAGTTTCTGTTTGAGCAATCTCATCTGCTTCCAGAGTGATACGTTCATCAGAGAATAACATAAAGTGATGTATAAGCGTTTTTGCCGCTTCTGTAAGTGCTTCTTTTGGATGAATAGAACCGTCAGTAATAATTTCAAAGATTAATTTCTCATAATCTGTTTTTTGTTCTACACGGTAATTTTCTATACTATATTTTACATTTCTAATAGGTGTATATATAGAATCTGTAAATATTGTTCCTAGAGGTGCATTTGATTTTTTATTTTCTTCTGCTGGTACGTACCCTCTACCCTTTTCTATGGTAATTTCCATATTAACATTAACCTTCTTATCCATATTTGCGATAACAAGATCCGGGTTAAGCACTTGAAATCCAGAAATAAATTTCTGAAAATCTCCAGCAGTAAGCTGATCTATTCCTGAAAGAGATATAGTAACAGTTTCGTTATCTATTTCTTCTATTTGTCTTTTAAAACGTACTTGTTTTAAATTAAGGATAATCTCAGTTACATCTTCAACGACTCCAGCGATTGTAGAAAACTCATGATCTACGCCTTCTATACGTACAGAAGTGATTGCAAAACCTTCTAAAGAAGAAAGTAATACACGTCTTAAAGCGTTTCCTACGGTTAAACCATAACCAGGCTCTAAAGGTCTAAACTCAAACTTACCTTCAAAATCAGTAGAGTCAATCATAATGACTTTATCAGGCTTTTGGAAATTTAATATTGCCATATCGTGTTTTCTAGCTTTAGTTAATTTTACTTAGAGTACAATTCGACGATGAATTGCTCATTGATGTTTTCAGGTATTTGAAGACGTTGAGGAACAGCTACAAAAGTACCTTCTTTTTTATCATTATTCCAAGATATCCACTCATATACATGACTTGCGTTAGATAATGAGTTAGTAATAACTTCTAATGATTTTGATTTTTCGCGAACAGCTACTACATCACCAGGTTTTACTTGGTATGATGGAATATTTACAATTCCTCCATTTACAGTAATATATAAACCATTTTCAGCTCCTAAAAATAATAGGTCTTCATTTACATAATCTTCTTGAATATTACGAGCAAACATTGAAATATCATCAGTTACGATGCTTGTCCATGTAGTTCCATAATCTTTTGTCTTATATACATATGGTTTCATATCTCCACGTGCATGACCATCAAAAACAGCATAGGCAGTTCCTTTTCCATGAACACTTGCTTCAATATGATATACCCATGTATTAGCAGGAAGTCCTGCGATATTTACAGTCACATTTGACCAGTTTTTACCACCGTCTTTAGTGACTTGAACATTTCCATCATCGGTTCCTACCCATATCACTTTCTCATCCATTGGAGATTCAGCAATGGTAAAGATAGTAGTGTGCTTCTCAGCTCCAGAAGTATCATTAGAAAGACCTCCTGATTTTGTAGGTTGCTTTGCAGGATCATTAGTTGTTAAGTCTGGAGAAATAATGTTCCATGTATCTCCCATATTATCACTTACGTGTAGATACTGACTTCCCATATAAAAACGATCTGGCTGATGTGAAC
>CAKZKZ010000005.1 GCA_937124495.1 uncultured Dokdonia sp.
TTAATATTATTGAGCAATTCTGTTAAGAAACGCGAATTAAATCCGATTTGCATATCGTCTCCTTGGTAATCACAGGTAAGACGCTCTTCTGCTTTGTTACTATAATCGATATCTTCTGCAGAGATATTCAACTCAGCTCCTGCAATTTTTAAACGTATCTGGTGCGTTGTTTTATTAGAGAAAATAGAGACACGACGTACAGAGTTTAAAAACTGATTACGATCTATTGTCAATCTATTTGGATTTTCTTTTGGAATAACCGCTTCGTAGTTTGGATATTTCCCATCTATAAGACGACAAATAAGTTCTACATTTTCAAACGTATATCTTGCGTTAGAATCGTTGTAGGCCACAGTTACTTCGTCATCATTGGAACCAAGAATACTCTTTAATAGGTTAAGAGGTTTTTTAGGCATGATAAACTCAGCGGTTTGAGAAGCGGTTACATCGGTACGATTGTATTTTACAAGTTTATGAGCATCTGTGGCTACAAACGTAAGTCCATCTGTACCAAATTGAAAGAATACACCACTCATTACAGGACGTAAATCATCATTTCCACTTGCAAAAATGGTATTGTTTATGGCAGTTGCTAGTATATTTCCTGGTATTTTTACGATACTAGGATCTTCAAGAGATACGGCATTTGGAAACTCAGCACCATCTGCATAAGCAAGTGCATATTTACCATGGTTAGAGCTTATTTCTACTGTATTGTTTTCTTCTTGTGTGAAGGTAAGTGGTTGCTCAGGAAACGTTTTTAAGGTGTCGAGAAGCAATCTTGCTGGTAACGCAATAATTCCTTTGTCTTCAGACTCAACTTCTAATGTAGCCATCATGGTTGTTTCTAAATCTGAAGCAGATACCGTAAGTGAATTATGATCTAATTCAAAAAGAAAATTGTCTAATATGGGAAGCGTGTTACTGTTATTAATAACACCTCCTAAAACTTGTAATTGTTTGAGTAAGTATGAACTAGAGACTATAAATTTCATAGTATATATTGGGTTTGCAGTGGCAACGTTTGAATTATTTGAAATTGCATTTCTGATACAGAAATACATACCTACAAATATATTTTAAATGCGACGGTCTAAGAAAGAAACTTATTAACAGCTATCTCGCATATTTGCGTTTGCGAAGTGCAAAGAATACACCTCCAAAAATGAAAAGAAAAACCAACGGAAGCCCTATTGTTAAGGCTTGCCACTTGTTTATGTTATTAACAACTTTGGGAGTATCTAGAAAAGGAAGGGCAATATCTTTACTGCGTATGTTAATAAGACCATTGTCATCAAGAAGGTAATTGACTGTATTGAGTAAAAACTCCTTATTTCCATATTGTTTTCTGGTCAAATAATCAAAGCCTAATTCTAAAGGGTTTCCTTTAGCATCTACATCGTTTGCAATCAAATCTCCATCTGCGATAATTACCATTTTTGAAGAGTTTGTTGCGCTTTCGCGAAAGCGTACACTGTCTAATTTAAATGGCTGCACTCGGTTTTTAAATGCCGAGTCAAATTTTCCTTCCAGAAGTACAGCTAATGGTTGTGGACCCGCTTGATAGTCTTCTTGATTAGGCTCTATCCCGATTTCATCTAAAGAAATCGCTTTGGGCATACCTTCTAGCTTTGTAAGCACACTAGAGGATAATAATACCGTCTTTTCAATAGAGGAGGAGTTGTTAAGTAGTTCTATCTGATTTGCATAGTTAAAGCGTATAGGGCGCTCTATATTGGTGTTGATAGGGTGTGTGTTAAAGGATGGTGTTACGGGTTGGTAAAACCAAGGTAATTCTTGATATTTGGATTGACTGCCATCCCCAGATGCGAGACTTAAAGGTGCAGAGTATAGATCTTTTATCAGTACAGGATTAATACGAATACCATATTTAAAAAAGAGATCGTTTAGATTTAAATCTCTTCGAAAGGCAAAGGCTTTTCCGTCGACATTTCGTAAACTATCGTTTTCCATGGCTACAGCATCGATGAGCCATAAAGAGTTTCCGCCATTAAGAGTGTATTGATCTAATACAAACTTTTGCTCGTCTGTAAATGCTTTGGTTGGTTTTGCAACCACAACGAGATCAAAGGTGTTTTGTAAAGCTCGTAAGGTCTTTTCTGGATCTTGTGTGACGGCATCCATCGGGAAAGGGGCAATACTGTACGTTTCTCCTAATTTGAGAAACATGTCTGCAATCTTAGCATCTGGAAGTTCGCCATTGTCCTTAAGTACTGCTATACGCTTGGTTTTGGCATTTAATAAGCGATTAAAACCATCTATAAAGGCATATTCTAGGTTTTGTATAGAAGCGTACACAAACTGTTCTGGAGAAGCGCCTGCAATATTTTTAATAAGAGATACGGGAACCGCTTTTCCTTGATGATTTGCCGTTGCCCATGGGAAAATGGTTTGTTTTGTTTCTTCTCCATTACGTTTTACGGTGAGTGGAAGAGGTGTCATTCCAAAACTAGCAAATTGTTGTGCTATCACATTAGGATCTTTCCCATCTTCTACAGGATTTGAAACGGTAAAAGTAACATGAGGATTGTAGTTGGAAATTTCTTCTAGTAAATAGCGCGTCTCGTTTTGTAGTTTTCTGAATTCAGGAGGGAAGTCACCTTCTAAAAAAACATCAATAATAAACGGACTTTTGATTTGATCTATAACGGCTTTGGCGGGATCACTTAGCGTGTATCTTTTGTCTTGCGTGAGGTCATAACGTTGATGCGCTATTGATGCTAGGTAATTTACTAGAACCAATGCGATGACTGCTATTACAAGCGCGGGTATTTTTTTAAACGTTTTCACGAAAGTGGATTATCTCTTTTTTTCTAGTGTACTTTTGGTTAGATATATGAAAAAAGCAATAATGCTTATAAAATAAATAAGATCTCTTGTATCTATAACACCTCTGCTTATGCTATCATAATGCGTCTGCATTCCAAAGTTTGCTATAAATGGTTTTGTATAGCTAGCAATTCCTTCTATTCCAAAATAAAAGATAAAGCAAAAGAGTACGGCTAGAATAAAAGCAACGATTTGATTGTCTGATAGGGTAGAAGCATATATACCCATCGCAATAAAACTAGCAGCAAGTAGTATCAATCCTAGGTAAGACCCTATGGTAACGCCTATATCCAGATTACCGACTGGGTTTCCTAGTTGATAGATAGCAACCACATAAATGAGGGTAGGTATGATGGTTATAATGATTAATACCAAAGCACCAAAGTATTTTCCTAAAACAAGCTGTAAGGTAGATATGGGTTTTGTTAAGAGGAGTTCTAGAGTTCCTGTTTTTTGTTCTTCACTAAAACTGCGCATGGTAATGGCAGGAATCAGAAAGGTGAAAATCCAAGGAGCTAATAGAAAGAAAGGCGCTAAGTCTGCAAAGCCAGAGTTAGGAATATTAAATTCTCCTTCAAAAACCCAAAGGAATAATCCTGTAACGACAAGGAATAAGCTAACCACTAAGTACCCTATAGGAGAGGCAAAAAATGAATTGATTTCTTTTTTTAATATCGCTAGCAAAGGATATGTTTTATTAGGGGTTGTTGATGTTGTAAATCTAATGTAGTTTTTTAAACTGTAAAAGTTTTATTTGTAAATACTGACAATAGGTATAACACGTATCGTTTATAAATATTTTACGTTGTTACATAAAAAGAGATATTCTTACTGTAAGAATATCTCTTTTTATGTGTATTTCTGTATATTATGGTAACAATTTACTCAATAACATATAGAGTTTTATAATAGTTATTGTCTATCCTTCAAAATCTTCCTCTCCGCCACCAGGGCCTCCAGAACGCTCACGCTTTTTCTTTTGGTTAAATCGATACGTAAATGATAAATTAATAGAGCGTTCTCTAAATTGAAATTCACTTTCTCCAGGAAATGGGAAATTAATGGTAGATCTACGAACACGAGAATTAAAAATATCTCTAATATTAAGCGCTAAAGATGCCTTCTCCTTAAAGAGATCTTTGCTAAAGGCAAAATCTGCAGAGAAGATTCCTTCATTTTCACTTTGCGCATTTACTGATGGACCTCTATAATTAACACGCGTTTGCCAATCTATTTTACCTGGTAACGTGTATTTGTTGTTAAGTCTTGCTGTCCATGTGAAGTTACTTGCTCCAAAATCAATATTATTAAACGCTCATACAGTTTCTGAGTTAAAGACATTTACATTTGCATTTATTCTCCACTTCTTGGTAGGTGAATAGGTGAGTGTTGCTTCGGCTCCAATCCTGTCATTTCTTGATAAGTTAACGGGTGTTCTCGTCAAAACAGCTTCTTCTTCACCATTAACAATAGTAGTATCTCCCGTTTCTAAGAATACAAACTGAAATGTATCTTCTGTACGCCTAAAAAATATAGAACCGTTCAGCGTAAGTGATTTACTTATTCTATTAAGATACCCTAGATCTACTCCATTTGACAAACTAGGATTTAAGTTAGGGTTACCTTGAAAAAAGGAAGTAGCGCTTGTTCTTGAAGGGAATGGATTTAAAAAGAAACCACGAGGCCTTCTGATTCGTCTATTATAACCAAAACTAACAGTTTCCTTTTCATTTAATTCATAATTTAAATTTACTGTTGGAAAGAAATTGGTAAAATCTCTACTATTAAAGTCACTAACAGTCTGCTGATCAATTTCAATATTAGTATACTCCATACGTAAACCCAATAAAAAGTTGAACTTATTTATTTTACTCCCGTATTGCGTGTATAGTGCATGAATATTTTCTTTAAAGAGTAAACTATTGGTAAGATCCGTATTTAATAGTAATTCTCCATTCTCATTATTTTCATCAATAATGTTATCAAAAACTGTAAAATCAGTATCTAAATCTCTTATATTTCCTCTGTATCCTGCTTCAAAACGAGCATTATCTCCTAGCGGTTGTATAAAGTCTACTTGTGCAAAAAAGCGCTTTTGATCTTCTACAGTTTCGTTCGTCTCCAATTCAGTACGTGTGTCTGTATTTAGAGAATTATTTCTAATATCAACAAATTCTGTTTCTTTGGAATTCTCATATTGAAATTCTATAGAGAGGTTTCCATCGTTCTCCCATTTTTTGTCAAAATTTAAACTGAATTGTGAAGTAAGATCTTCTTCTGTTTCTGGAGCAAAACGTTCTGATAGAAAGATATCGCTTCCAGTTGTCTGGGTGATATTATTTAGAGATTCATTTGTGTTATCACTATCTCTAACTACAGCTGATGCAGTAATACTTGTGTTATCATCTAGATAGTATTCAACACCAAAATTAGCCGTAAGTCCACCACGCTCTCTGCTAAATTCTCTATCTTCAATTAAAGAGCCATCTTCTTCTATACGGCTTGTAAAAGTATTACCCTCAGAACCTCTGATATTATAGCCTCCTGTAGCAAAAATATTGAAATCCCCAGTTCTATAGTTGATATTTCCAGAAATACCTCTGGTGTCAAAGTTTCCAATATTAGCTGTAAGGGCTCCATTTAAACCTTGTAATTTACTACGTCTAAGAATAATATTGAGTATTCCTGCACTTCCTTCTGCGTCATATCGAGCAGATGGAGAAGTAATGACTTCTACACGTTCTATAGATTCTGCTGGGAGTTGTCTCAATGCTTCAGTCCCACTAAGTCCTATGAGACCAGATGGTTTTCCATTTATTAATATTCTAACATCATCATTACCTCGTAAGGCAACATTACCTTCTACATCGACTGTTACTGAAGGTACATTATCTAATACGTCAGAAACAGAAGCTCCTCTTACCGTAAGGTCTTTTCCTATATTATAAATTTGCTTGTCTAATTTATACTCAACGGTCGTTTTTTCAGCAATAACGGTGACCTCTTCTAGTGTTGCTGCATCTATTTCAAGATTAATCGTTCCTAGAGAAGTATTTTTAAATAGTTTTTGAGCTTTTAGAATGACAGGTTGGAAAGAAATGTACTCTATTTTTATGTCGTAAATTCCAGCTGGAGTTTTAATAGAAAAATTACCGTCTGTATTGGTAATTCCTCCATTTATAGCTTCAGGGTTTTTAGTGTTTATTAAGGTAATAGTAGCATATTCGAGTGGTACAGTTCCTTGTTTGTCTTGTACTTTTCCTGAGAGTGTGACTTCTTTTCCTTGAGGTGATTGCGCTTGAAGCGAAAAAGTAAAAAGCATTACAAGAATGCTTATAATAGTTGGTTTCATTCTTTCTTCGATATTTTCATCGAAATTACTCCATAAAAAAACGCCAGTTGTTAAACTGGCGTTAATCCGAATGTTAAACAGTCGTTAAAAGGTGTTATCCTTTTCTGATGTCTTTTGCTAATTCTTGGAATTTAGCATATTGAGTGTCGTCAAGTATGTTTTTCATATTTAAGTCTTCTCTATCGTTTATTTTCTTAAGTTTTGCAGCCTTTGCTTCTGCAGTCATTCCTGTAGACTCAGTTATTGTTTTTCTAGAATCAGCAAATACGCCCATAATTTTAGTTATAGAAGCAACTTGTTGAGAAGAAAGGTTTAATTTTTGAGTAAGCATTTCTACCGCTCCTGATTGTAATGCACTTTTAACAGGTGACTTTTTTTGTAAAGATACTTGAGCTTGCGCAACTCCTAATCCTAGGAAGCAACGTGCGACTATTGCAATTAGTTTTTTCATAATTAATAAGTAATATTTATTTAGATAGAATTTAATTTTATACTGTAAATCTACAAAATAGATTTAATATCCGAAGGAGGGCGTCCAATAATTGCCTTTTTCCCATTAATAACAATAGGTCTTTGTATTAATTTTGGATGTGTGGCTAGTGCTTTTATAACCTCATTATCAGTAAGTTTCTTTCCTTGGTAGCTTTCTTTCCATATCGTTTCCTCAGTTCTTACGAGTTCTATGGGTTTAATACCTAGTGCATTAATAACACGCTCTAAGGTAGGGGCGGGTAGTTG
>CAKZKZ010000006.1 GCA_937124495.1 uncultured Dokdonia sp.
AGATCTACATGTTTGTGATGATGACAGTAATGATGAGATCGCTATTTTTGATTTGACTGCGAATGGCGATTTGGGATTAGACGGACAAACTGGAATTATGGTGACCTACCATGAAACTGAAGAAGATGCTTTAACAGGGGATAATCCTATAGCTAATCCAGAAATGTATTCAAACATTTCAAACCCGCAACAGATTTTTGTCAGATTTAGTTTAGAGGCTGACCCCTTTTGTGTCGTTACGACTTCTTTTATGATCGAAGTAGAAGTAAAACCAGTAATACCTGCGTTAGATGATATTATTGTTTGTGATGATGTAAGTAATGACGGTGTGGCAACGTTTGACTTAACCGCTCAGAATGCTACGATTATAGGTGCACAAACCAATGTAACTATTCAATTCTTTACAAGCTTTGAAGACGCAGAGACACAAAACGATCCTATTGTAAACCCAATAAATTTTCAAAATACATCAAATACGCAAACCATTTTTGTGAGGCTTAACAATACACTCGCAACAGATTGTTTTGATATTGCATCCTTTCAATTGATTGTAGAAGACGTTCCTATCATCGCAAATGAGTTAGAAGACCTTCTCGTATGTGATACCCAAGAAAATGATGGGCTATTTACGTTTGATCTTACCATAAATGAAAGCCTTGCTATAGGGGGGCAAACAGGAGTCACCGTTACATTTCATCTTACAGAAGCAAATGCAAATGATGGTACAAATCCAATTCCAAATCCAGATAATTTTGAAAATACAGCGTCTCCACAAACCATATATGTTCGTATTGCACAAGATGATGATATGCTTTGTGTTACCATTGACTCCTTTTTCATCCAAGTATTTGATCAGCCTATAGTTCCTTCTCTGGATGATTTTGTTTTCTGTGATGATAGTAGTAATGATGGTATTTTGCTATTTGATCTTACCCAGCAAGAAGCTGTCATACTTTCAGGACAAGAAGATTTTACTGTAACCTATCACACTACTATAGAAGAGGCACAAAATGATACAAGTGCTATACAAAACCCAGAGAGTTATCAAAATACGACAAACCCTCAAACGATTTATGTACGATTAGAAAACCCTGCCAATACAAGCTGTTTTGACTTAGGCATCTTTACGCTAGAAGCATTGACGATTGATCCTCCGCAAGTATTACCAGATACCATCTCATGTAATGAAGGATTTGAGATGGCTGTTTTTGATTTGGTCACTGCTTCAGAAGCAATTGTATTACTAGATAATGAAACGATTACAGGATATTACGAAAGCTCAGATGATGCATTTAATGAAGAAAATCAAATTGCAGATCCTTTCTCATATACGAATAGTACAAATCCTCAGACTATTTTTATTCGCACTGATAGTCCAGATAGTGATGCCTGTTATATGATCGCATTATTGAATTTAGAAATAGAAAATTGCCCTCCTTTTGTACCTGAAGGGTTTTCTCCTAACGGAGATACTATAAATGACACCTTTGAAATTACGGGTTTAAAAGATGTATTTGACTATGAACTCACTATTTATTCCAGATTAGGAAACCTTATTTATAAAGGAGATAATACCATTCCGTTTTGGGATGGTGCTCCAAATGAGGGTATTGGAGGAAATGAAGCTCCTACGGGAGTATACTTCTGGTCATTAAAACTAAGAGACTCAAATTTTGATAATAGAGTAGGTTGGGTGTACTTAAATCGTTGACGCGAATTTCTTACAAAAATTTGTTAAAATTCACTAGCTTTGCCCGATCTTTCTAATCTTATGACTTTTAGAGAACTTAATCTTAATAATTCTTTGTGGAATGCGCTGGAAGACCTAGGTTTTTCAGAAGCTACTTCTATTCAAGAACTCGCTTTTTCCCCTGTAATGTCTGGTAGAGATGTTGTAGGGATTGCACAAACTGGTACGGGAAAAACGTATGCATACATGCTCCCAATCCTACGAATTCTTACACATTCTCGTCAAGAGACGCCTAGAGTTCTCATCATAGTCCCTACACGAGAACTTGTTGTTCAGGTAGTTGACGAAATAGAAAAACTATCTAAGTATCAGCAAATACGTGTTGCAGGTGTTTATGGAGGCGCAAATATAAATACGCAAAAAAAACTGATCGCTGAAGGTCAAGATATCATTGTTGCCACACCTGGACGACTGTATGATTTAGCTGTAAGTAGAGTATTGCAGCTCAAAAGTATTCAGAAATTAGTGATTGATGAGGTAGATGTGATGCTAGATTTAGGATTCAGGCCACAATTAATGAACATCTTTGATATCTTACCTCCACGCAGACAAAATATTATGTTTTCTGCAACGATGACAGATGATGTAGATGCTCTGATTACTGATTTCTTTCAAAAGCCTGAACGTATTTCTGTAGCGCGTAGTGGTACACCTCTAGAAAATATTACTCAAATAGGATATAAGATTCCTAATTTTTATACCAAAGTAAACTTTCTTTTAGAAGAACTCGCTTCCGCGAAAGCGTACCCAAAAGCATTACTTTTTACAAGAGATAAACGTATGGCTGATCGTCTTTTTAGAAGACTAGATGAAGCATTTCCACAACAATGTGAAGTCATACATTCTAATAAAACACAAAACTATCGCCTCAATAGTATTAAAGATTTTGAAGAAGGTGTCGTACGTATTCTTGTAGCGACAGATGTGATGGCAAGGGGATTAGATATAGATGATATTACACATGTGATTAATGTAGATACGCCTGGATATCCAGAAAACTATTTACACCGTATAGGGAGAACTGGTCGTGCACAAAAACAAGGAACAGCGATTGTATTTACGACTCCGAAAGAAGAAAGCTTTTTAGAGGAAATAGAGACGTTAATGCAAGTTAAAGTCCCTCAAGAACCTTTACCAGATACTATTGAAATATCAGAAGAGTTGGCTCCTGAAGAACGCCCAGAAGCAAAGGAAATTTATAATCCTACAAATAGAAGGAATTCAGAAGATGAAGATGCTCCAGGACCTGCATTCCATGAGAAAAAAGATAAGAATAAGAAAGTCAATTTAGGTGGCTCTTATAGGCGTACTATAGAAAAAAAATATAAAAAGCCTAAGACCAGGGGTGATAAGAATTATAACAAAAGGAATAAGCGAAAATGATAAAAATCTCTCTCTCTAGATTCGCTATATTTTGTGTCCTTATACTGCTATTATCCTCTTGTATAAATAAAAAAAAGTTTGACCCAAATACGTATGTAAGACCTTTAGAGATCGTTAAGCTATCGGAAAATAATTATCAATATATTTCTTATTTAAAACTAAAACAATCTAGTTTTTACCCGTGTAATGGGTATGTCTATATTTCTGACGGAGAAGCCATTGTTTTTGACACACCAGTAGATGATGTCAACTCAGAGCTGCTGATAGATTTTATTCAGAAAGAATTAAAAGCGGAGATAAAAGGAGTGATTATAAATCATGGACATAACGATGCTGCAGGTGGATTAAAAGCTTTCGCGAAAGCAAACATACCTTCATACGCCTCTAGTAAAACTGCTGAAATCTTATTAGCTGAAGATTCTATCACCATAACTCATCCTTTTGATAGTAAGCAAGAAATAAAAGTAGGAAGTACCGTTGTTGAAAACGCCTATTTTGGACCTGCGCATACACAAGATAATATAGTATCTTATATACAAGGTGAAAACATATTATATGGGGGTTGTATGATACGACCTTTGTATGGTGCTATAGGGAATACCAAAGATGCAGATGTCCAACGTTGGCCAGAAACCGTCCAAAAAATAAAAGAAACCTACCCAGAAGTCAAAGTTGTTATACCTGGACACGGAGGCAAAGGGGATGTGTCACTGCTTGATTATACCATTAGCCTATTTATGGCAAGTGATACAGATGGTTAATTTAGAATAATTCCAAAAGTCTTTATGCATATCTTAGATTTAATGAAAATCTAAAAAAAATCAACCTGCTTACTCGCAGATTGACGTGAAAAAAATGATATGGAAGACAATAAAAAAAGAGGAGGAGATGCTCCAATTGCATGTGAAGTAGAAGCAGGGAAAAAATATTCTTGGTGTACCTGCGGACATAGTGAAAATCAACCTTTTTGTGATGGAGGTCATAAAGCTGCCGAAAGTACGCCTAACTTACGTTTTGAAGCTCAAGAAACAGGAACCGTATATTTATGTACCTGTAAATTAACAAA
>CAKZKZ010000007.1 GCA_937124495.1 uncultured Dokdonia sp.
CCTCCAAGGGTTACTCGATTCTCAGTTGCTTTTGAAAAGGCAACTACACCACTTGTAGGATGAATAGCAATACCCGTTTCAAAATCGGCTATCGGATAAGGAGCTATAAATTGATGATCTGCATTTAATCGTAAAACCCTAAAATTCGTCGTCTCTCCTATGTAGATAAGTCCTTCCGATGCGCTATAGGCTATACTTGCACCAACTCCACTTAAAGCAATACTTGTATCTTCAAAAGTTAGCGTATCGATCACTAAAAGGGAGGCTTCATTATCTACAATTCCGTAGATATGTTTAGATAGGGGATGGTATGCCCAAGAGGTAATATCTCTTGTTATTTGATTAATAATTGCTGAACGTTCATGGGTTATATCGTATACAAAGACCTGTTCTAACAGTGGAATATGAATGAAGATATTCCCTGTATCGCTATCAAGTCCAATACTAGAAGGAATCCCTTCAATGGAACGCTGTTTTACCTCTCTGGTTAGCGAATCAATACTGAAAATATTCGCCTCTGTAATCCCAATGACATAAAGTGCATCATCGATAGGATTATAGACAAAGCCTGTAGGGCGTTTGATAACAGACAACTCATCACTAATAGTAAAATCTAATTCTATGACACTTATCGTATCTCGAACAGAACTAAGGACATACACCTCTCCATAATTTGAACTATCTTCTTTAGTGTTTACAGTAATGGCAATAGGCGAATATGTACCTGAAACCACAGGGATCGGACTAAGTGCTACGGTTGTAATAACCATCCCCTTACTATCAAACACAGTGACATTATCTGAGAGTTGATTTACCACATAGAAAAGATCATTCGCTGGATTATACACCATACCTTGTGGATAGCTACCCACCTCAATAATTAGGCTGTCATTGAATCGATTAATGGACTGCTTGGAGCTAGTAATCGATAAATTACTATTTGCTCCCCAAAGGCGAACACGCTCGGAAGTATCGGTGGAATTAGTTACTACGAATTGTAGGGACTGAAATTCCCTACTAAGATGTTTATAGAATGCTCTATAGGGAGCTTGTGAGTCTAAAGGGTGTGCCATAGCTGTTTTTTTAAGTATCACTGATCGTTTCTTTCTCTTGGATGTAGTCTTCTATAAAATCAATTACATCACGGGTTCTTTTTAATTGAGCTTTTCCCACAAGCTCTGGGTAGCTTCCAAATATTTGAGTCATGGCATAGACCGCCTCAATTTTTGGAAAGCCATAGTCCAAGTATTTTTTGATTCCACATGCATCTGCGATGGTTTGGCTTCTTGTATTTAAAAACCAATGACATCCTTCATGGGCGAGAATCGCCACACGAATAGGAATGCTATAGTCCAAAAAGAGACGTCTTGATATTTGCACTCTTGGCATTAAGCGGTGAGTTCTGGCAGGGGTAATGAGTTCTTTGCCTGATCCGTCAGTAATAGCATCCACATACTGAAACAGAAACTCACCTTTTGGGCTATCATAATATCCTGTTCTTGCATGCCCTGCCTTTTGTGCAAAGTTCACTGCAAATTTCAAAAAACGATGCTCAGATTCCGATGCCCAAAGGGAGAGAGTTTCCATAGGTTCCACCTTAAAAGAAACCACTGAGAAATTCCGATCGTGCATCGCATTCTTATCAAAAATGAGCAGTTCCATTTTCTTGGATGACACTGGAAATCTGAGCTGAAACGTGCGCTGTTCAGATGCTTTTGTAAACCGTGCTTTCCGACGCAGATAATACGTATGCCTATATCTAGGATCATAGGCTTGAATACCTAACTCCATAGCTCGGTGCGCTCTTATTTTTATAGAGATCACAAATCGCTGTTTATTTGTTGGAATTGGAATAATCATACCTTTACTTCGCTTGTCTTTTTTTATAGATAATAACCCCTACAACGCTTAGAACTAAAACCCCACCAATCACAAAAAATGCTGTAGGTATTCCTTTTGTTCCTTTAGGAGCCTCTTCATCTTGAGGTGTTAAGTTTATTTCAAAATCATTAGGTGTATTTAAAGTATCTGTCCTAGTAGGGGTTAAAAGAGAATCAACGGCTTGTCCTATGGCAGTTGCACCACCTATATCACGATATACATTGGCTACTTTTCTTGTAAAAACCTTTTGACGCTCTTTTCTCGCCATTACTTTAGGTCGTGCTTTACGTAAAGTCCGCCGTTTTTTACGGCGTGCTCTACGTCTTTTTCGTTTTTTTCGACTACCAAAAAAGGCATCTTCTTCATTCTCCATATAAGCAAAAAGGGGATCATCTG
Source organism: uncultured Dokdonia sp. (assembly GCA_937124495.1). GTDB lineage: Bacteria > Bacteroidota > Bacteroidia > Flavobacteriales > Flavobacteriaceae > Dokdonia. The sequence continues at coordinate 2,278 of CAKZKZ010000007.1, forward strand.
TCATAGCTTATAAAATGTGTAGTATTCGTAAGGTGCTTTCTTGACAGTCATAAGAAATACTCTCATAGACTTTACCAACAAAAGGATAGCCTTTGGCTTCTCCTGAAGATAGGATAGTGCCATTGACAATAGCATCAGTTGTACCTGTATTTTTAAAAGACGCAAATAAAAACCCTGCATCTAGTTGTCCTTGCCCATCAGTTTCAAACTCTGTGGGATTTGCCTGTGTATTCATTGAGTTTTATTTTTTTGTGCGTTATAAATGAAATAGCCCGTTATTGTTACTGTGGTAATGGTAAGTCCAATGATGATTAACTTTTTTTGGGTACTCATCCTATCTTTTGGCTTTTGAGGGACTTTATTTTTTTGAGTGACCTCTTCTTTAAGGGCTTTTCCCTTTACTTTAGCTCTATTTCTTGGTGAAGCCCTTTGAGCGGGCGTAATCTTCTTTTTACTCTTTGGTAGTTTAGTAGGAGGTGATACCTTTAGTATGGGCGATCTTTTTAATGGAGTACGCCTTGGCTTACCAAATTTTATGGCTTTTCTTCTAGGTAAAAG
>CAKZKZ010000008.1 GCA_937124495.1 uncultured Dokdonia sp.
CAAACAATTGTGTATTTGCTGTTTCCAGATACTTAGCAAGATCAACAGGTTGTACAGATCCGTTACGCACCATTCCTTTTACATTTTCTGCACGGTATTTTTCTTGAAAACCATTACGTTTTAAAAAGCCATTAAGTCTCTTATTATCTAGCGCTAGAAACGCATCTTTACTCATCGTTTTAAAATCGTCTTTTGATAATGCACCTGAGCTATCATCGCTTTTCCCATCTGCTTTTCGGCGAAATTGACTATCGTGTACTGCATATACGGTATTAGCATCATATACTGCAATCCCGATACGTCCTACACCATCTCCAGACGGAAACCCATTTAGTTGCTCCCAAGTGGTACCTCCATCGGTACTTTTATATATTCCAGATCCAGCACCAGAACCTTCAAAATGCCACGCTTTACGATCTCTTTGCCAAGCCGATGCATACATGAGATTAAAATTATTCGGATCATGATCTACATCTATAATTCCACTCTCACTATTTACAAAGAGTGTTTTGTTCCATGTTTTTCCGCCATCGGTTGTTTTATACACACCACGCTCCTCATTACTAGAATACAAATGTCCAGTAACACCTATCACCACCTCATCAGGATTTGATGGATTGATTAAAATACGTCCAATATGATGTGAATCTGTAAGACCTACATTTTTCCATGTAGCTCCTTTATCGGTTGATTTTAAAATTCCGATACCAGCATAACTAGAACGTGAAGAGTTATTTTCTCCTGTCCCTACCCAGATGGTTCCGCTTTTCCAATCCACAGCAATATCACCTACATTTTGCGTATCACTTGTATCAAGTATCGGCTCAAAAGTAGTTCCGTTATTATTGGTATACCACACACCTCCACTGGCGTAGCCTACATAAAACTCTGAAGGCATCTCTGGATTTACAGCAATATCTACTACACGACCACTCATCACGGTAGGCCCTATATTTTCAAAAGGAAGATTCTTTACCAATGAATTTTGTTGTGCGGTACGTTTTTTAATGATGCCTTGTTGTACTTGAGATGGGGATGTTGCTGGTTGTTGTGGGTACGCTTTCGCGAAAGCGAACACAGAAACACCGACACATAGAAGAGTGCGTAATTTCATAGGATTGCCCGTATAAACGGGTATATTTTGGTTATTTATTCAGTTTTAGCACCTTGAAAATACGGAAATGTGAAATTATGTGAAAGTTTTTGCAAGGAGTTTAACAAGATTTCTTTTCTAAAATGAAGTGAATCAGATGTTTAAATTATTTGTTAGATTTTTAAAAATACACGAGGCTTCTTCTCATCACTTAAAAGCTGTGAGCCATTTACTGGGCTGTATTGACAACTTATTCGTTATTGAAAACTCATTAATATTATAAATAAAAAAACAGCATCATTTTTTTATTTTTTTCATAAAAAATGAATCTAAATATTAAAAAATTTAAAAAATATTTAACGAATATGTTAATTTTTTAACAAAAAAGTATCATTTTTACCCTAACTAATAAACCTTTAAATTATGAAGAAAATTACTTTATTACTATTTCTTTTTTGCTGTTGCTTTACCGCATTTGCACAAACCACAGTGACTGGAAAGGTCGTTGATGATAGTGGTGTTGGGCTCCCCGGCGTTAATGTTATTGAAAAAGGAACCAACAATGGGGCCACCACAGATTTTGATGGAAATTACACAATCACTGTACAAGATCAAGCAAGTCTTGTCTTTAGCTATGTTGGATTTACAACGGTCACTGAAGGAATAAATGGTCAGACCACCATCAATGTTACACTTCAAGATGGAGAGAGTCTTGATGTCGTTGTACTTGTAGGTAGTAGAACAGCACCTAGAAGTAGCACAGACACACCATTACCAGTAGATGTATTATCTTCTGAGTCTATTGCTTCTACAGGTCAAATTACCTTTGATAAAGCACTTCAATATCGTATTCCATCTTTTAACACGGTACAAACACCAGTTAATGATGCGACGTCTTTATTGGATCCGTATGAAATTAGAAATATGGGACCTAGTAGAACACTAATATTAATTAATGGAAACCGTAACAACCTAAGTGCATTATTATCTACGCAAACCTCTCCAGGTCGTGGTGAAACGGGTGCAGATATTTCTGCTATT
>CAKZKZ010000009.1 GCA_937124495.1 uncultured Dokdonia sp.
TAGGGGGCGCAGTCGTTCTGGTAAGCCTTGTAGGGGTTGCCCTTTTTATGTCACGCCCCAAAACGCCGATGTATAACCCTTCAAAAACATAGCTATGATCACTATCGATAGAGAAGATTATTTAGAACAAGAGGAGCTATATGATGATTTTAACCGCTTTGGTTTGCCGATGCTACCAAGAATTCATCGCGGAATAGCCCGTCCATACTATCCTAAGAGAAGAAAAAGAAGAATAAACAGAAGAGGTATTGCTCCTATTTCAAGACCCAAAAGAAGAAGACCAACAAAAGGGGCAATGAGTATCCTTTTACCTAGAAGAAAAGCTATAAAATTTGGCAAGCCAAGGCGTACTCCATTAAAAAGATCGCCCATACTAAAGGTATCGCCTCCTACCAAACTACCCAAAAGTAAAAAGAAGACACCTGCTCAAAGGGCTTCGCCAAGAAGTAGCGCCAAAATAAAAGCGAAAGCCCTTAAACAAGAGATCACTCAAAAAAATGGAGCCCCTCAAAAGCCGAAGGATGGGATGAGTACCCAAAAAAAGTTAATCATCATTGGACTTACCATTGCCACAGTAACAATAACAGGCTACTTAATTTATAACGCACAAAAAAATAAAACCCAATGAACACACAAGCAAATCCTATAGAGATTGAAACTGATGGAGAAGGGCAGTTAGATGCAGGATTTTTATTTGCGTCATTTAAAAATACAGGGGCAACAAATGCCATAGTTAACGGCGTGATTTTATCCCCTGGAGAAGCCAAAGGATATCCTTTTGTAGGCAAAGTCTATCAAGCAATATCCTATGATACTCTAGAGAGTACTTTACGAATTCAGCAAATTTTATAAGCTATGATAGATGATCCCCTTTTTGCTTATACGCAGAGCGAAGAAGATGCCTTTTTTGGTAGTCGAAAAAAACGAAAAAGACGTAGAGCGCGCCGTAAAAAACGGCGCACTATGCGAAAAAATCGACCTAAAGTGATAGCGAGAAAAGAGCGTCAAAAGGTTTTTAAAAGAAAAGTAGCCAATGTATATCGTGATATTGGTGGGGCAAGCGCGATAGGGCAAGCTGTTGATTCGCTTTTAATTCCTACTAGGACAGATACTATAAATACACCTAATGATTTTGAAATAAACTTAACACCTCAAGATGAAGAGGCTCCTAAAGGAGTAAAAGGAATACCGACGGCATTTTTTGTCATTGGATGTGTTTTAGTTCTAAGTGTTGTAGGTCTTATTATCTATAAAAAAAGACAGTCTAAATAAAAATATGATTATTCCCATTCCTACAAATAAACAGCGTTTTATAATCCATATTAGGGTTAAAGCGCATCTTCCTATGGAGTTAGGAATACAGGCGTACGATCCTAGATATCGTCATACCTGTTATCTGCGTCGAAAAGCACGATTTGTAAAGACGAATGAACAGCGCACGTTTCAACTCAGGTTTCCAGTGTCTTCTAAGAAAATGGAACTGCTCATTTTTGATAAAAATGCTATGCATGATCGGAATTTTTCAGTGGTATCCTTTAAGGTGAAACCTATGGAAGCGGTCTTACTTTGGGCATCGGAGTCTGAACATCGCTTTTTAAAGTTTGCCACTCATTTTGCCGAGAAAGCAGGGCACTGCCCTACAGGATATTATGATAGCCCAAATGGGGAGTTTCTGTTTCAGTATGTGGATGCTATTACAGATGCTAGAGGCAAAGAACTTATAACCCCTGC
>CAKZKZ010000010.1 GCA_937124495.1 uncultured Dokdonia sp.
AAATATTCTGAATCTCTCGTATCTTTTCTGGAGTAAAGCCTCTACGACGTAAACCGATAGAGTTAATACCTACATAGCTCAATGGTTCTCTTCCTGCTTTTACATAGGGAGGTACATCTTTTCTTACCAGAGAACCTCCAGTAACAAAGGCATGACTTCCTATCGTACAGAATTGTTGTACGGCTGCCATTCCTGCTAAGACTACGTATTCTCCTACGGTTATATGTCCTGCTAGTGTACTGTTATTTGAAAAGATACAATTATCGCCTACAATACAATCATGTGCGATATGGCAATATGCCATAATCCAGCAATTCTTACCTATTTCTGTTTTCATTCGGTCAGAAGTACCTCTATTAATCGTTACACATTCTCTTATAGTGGTATTATCTCCTATAATGGTAACGGTATCTTCGTCATTAAACTTTTTATCTTGAGGAATCGCTGAGATAACAGCTCCAGGAAAAATACTTACGTTTTTTCCTATTCGGGCTCCTTCCATGATCGTTACATTAGATCCTATCCAGCTTCCTTCTCCTATCACAACATTATTATGAATAGTAGTAAAAGGTTCTATAACTACATTTTTTGCAATTTTTGCACCAGGATGCACATATGCCAGTGGTTGATTCATATAGTTAGTTGTTCTTTACTTTAACAATTTGAGCCATAATTTCGGCTTCTGATACTAGTTTTCCATTTGCATAGGCACGCGCCTGCATTTGGCATATTCCTCTTCGTATAGGAGACATCAAATCTAACTTAAAAATAAGTGTATCTCCGGGTACTACTTGTTGTTTATAACGTACTTTATCTATTTTTAACAGATATGTTAAGTAGTTTTCTGGATCTGGCACTGTACTTAACACCAAAATCCCTCCAGTTTGTGCCATTGCTTCAATTTGCAATACACCAGGCATAACGGGTGCTCCAGGAAAGTGTCCTACGAAAAATGGTTCGTTCATCGTAACATTTTTCATTCCTATCACATGCTCATCAGTAAGCTCTAAAATCTTATCTACTAATAAAAACGGAGGTCGGTGAGGTAACATCTCCATAATCTGATTCACATCTTTCACTGGTGGTGCGTGTAAATCTACTACAGGAACGTGATTACGTCGTTCTGCTTTTATAATTTTCTGTATTTTTTTTGCAAACTGGGTATTTACATAATGTCCAGGTTTATTTGCAATGATCTTTCCTTTTATACGAGTACCTATCAAAGCAAGATCTCCTATAACGTCTAGTAATTTATGTCGAGCTGCTTCATTAGGATGATGCAATGTCAAATTATCTAAGATACCATTTGGTTTTACTGCTATATGTTCTTTATTAAAAGCAACACGTAGTTTTTCCATCGTACCAGGAGATAATTCTTTATCTACATACACAATAGCATTATTAAGGTCTCCTCCTTTAATTAATCCATGCTCTAATAGCATTTCTATTTCATGTAGGAAACTAAACGTACGGCTATCTGATATTTCTTCTTTAAATTCTGAAAGGTGTTTTATACTTGCATTTTGAGTTCCTAACACTTTGGTTCCAAAATCAACCATTGTAGTTACTTGGTACTCATCCGAAGGCATTAAGATAATCTCACTACCAGACTCTTCATCAATATATGAGATCACTTCTTTGACCACATATTCTTCACGGCATTCGTCTTGTTCTTGAATACCTGCTTTTTCTAAAGCTTCTACAAAGAATTTTGAAGATCCATCCATTATAGGTGGTTCTGAAGCATCTAATTCTATTAAGATATTATCGATCTCTAATCCAACACAGGCAGCTAATACATGCTCTGTCGTTTGAACAGTAACCCCATTTTTCTCAAGGTTAGTTCCTCGTTGTGTATTTGTAACAAGAGAAGCATCTGCTCCTATAACAGGTTCTCCTTCTAAATCTATACGTTTAAATTTATAGCCGTGATTTTCTTCTGCAGGTTTAAAAGTCATTTTAACTTCTGCACCAGTATGAAGTCCTACTCCTTTTAAAGTAACTTCATTTGCTATAGTACGCTGCTTTGCGCTAGCTTTACTCATGATTTATTTTTTTTTCCAGTTGATTCACTGTTTGTACAATCTTTGGTAAATTTTTAAAATGGACATACGACTTATTATAATCTCCATAATTAAGTGCTGGAGATCCTTGAAGTACTTCATCGTCTTTAATGTTACGTCCAATCCCAGATTGGGCTTGAATACGTACACGATCTCCTATTGTGATATGCCCAACAATACCTACTTGTCCTCCAATAAGGCAATGCTTACCTATTTTTGTAGAACCTGCAATTCCTGTCTGTGCAGCAATAGCGGTGTGTGCACCTATCTCTACATTGTGAGCAATTTGTATTTGATTATCAAGCTTTACTCCTTTTCTAATAATAGTAGATCCTAAGGTGGCTCTATCTATAGTGGTCCCTGCTCCAATATCTACATAATCTTCTATAATAACATTTCCAGTCTGGGGTACTTTACTGTATTCTCCTTTTTCGTTGGGTGTAAACCCAAATCCATCTGCCCCTACAATCGCTCCACTATGAATATATGCATAGTTCCCTATCACACATTCAGAATAGACCTTTGCTCCTGAAAATAACACACAGTTATCTCCTATAGTCACATTATCTCCCACATACGCATTAGGATAAATTTTTACGTTTTCTCCTATTTTCACGTTTTCTCCTAGGTATGAGAATGCTCCTAAATAAAGACCATCTCCATACGTAGCCGATTCTGATATATAACTCGGTTGTTCTATTCCTTGTTTATTTAGCTTTACTTGATTGTAATATTCTAATAGTTTCGAAAATGACTTATACGCGTCTTCTACTCGTATGAGTGTCGTCTCGATTTCATTTTCAAGTTCAAAGTCTGAATTAACAATTGCAATAGATGCTTTTGTTGTATATAGGTAGGACTTATATTTAGGGTTTGCAAGAAATGTAAGTGATCCTGTTATTCCTTCTTCAATTTTTGCAAGCTTAGAAACTTCAACTTCGGGATTACCCTCTACCGTTCCTTCTAATATGCCTGCTATTTGGGCTGCTGTAAATTTCATGTGTCGCAAAAATAATAAAAAACTTAGTCTTTAGGTTTGGGGTAACAGATATAGTTTTTAACGACTTCTTTTGTTAGAGATTTTAAACTTAACTGGTCGCTAGCTTTTACTACGTCTATAATCTTACCATTAGACATTACTATATTAATTCCTCCTTGTGTATAATTATATGCTTGATTTGAAATATTTCCTGTGAAAACAAAATAAGAAGCCTCATAAGGAGTGATTTGATACTGTGCCATTAATTGGTCTATATGCTTTTGTTTTTTCTCTTCAGAAAATGGTTTTTTACGTATCTTGACTTTTAATAAATTCCTATGTATGATAGCTTTTGATAATTCCCTTAGCACAAAATCTTCTGTATAACACCACTCTTTCATCGCAGAAATAATATCATAGTCATCAAGCTTTGAAAACGTATCTAATGCATCTTTAAAATTATCTTGATCAATTTTATTTTTCAAAAAGTAAGATAATGCTGTACTTGCAGGAAGATCTACTCCTGCATGTGATACTTCTTTAGCTCGTTTTAATACCCTAGTGATGAGTTGCTCTGCAACAACACCTGTCTTATGCAAATACACTTGCCAATACATAAGTCGTCTAGCAACTAAGAATTTTTCTACGGTATAAATTCCTTTTTCTTCTACGACTAATTGATCTTCATGAACATTAAGCATAGCAACAATACGATCTGTATTAATATTACCTTCAGCCATACCTGTATAAAAACTATCTCTTTTTAAATAGTCTGTACGGTCCATATCCAGTTGTCCAGAAACAAGCTGATTTAAGAATTTACGTGAGTAGGTACCCTGAAATATTTGAAGTGCGAGCGTTAAACTTCCGTTAAACTCTTCATTTAAAGCTTCCATAAAAGCAATAGAAATCTGTTCATGATGTACATTTTCTATAATACTTTGTTCCATTGCATGAGAAAAAGGACCATGTCCTATATCATGTAAAAGTATGGCTATGAGCGTTGCTTCTTCTTCTTCTTTTGATATCACTACTCCCTTATTCACAAGGGTTCTCAAGGCTTTCTGCATAATATGCAAACACCCTACCGCATGATGAAAACGGGTATGATGAGCACCTGGATAGACCAAATACGAAAGGCCCATTTGTGTAATACGACGTAATCGTTGAAAATAAGGATGCTGGATAAGATCAAAAATAACCCCATTGGGTATGGTAATAAAACCATAGATAGGATCGTTAATTATAGTAACTTTGGTAGACTGCTTTATCACAAAGTAATTTAAATAGTTTTAACAAATATACCACTAATCACACTAGCTTTTAGAATGCTTTTTTAGCTTTCGCGAAAGCGTATAAACACCACACAAACTGCATGAGTAATATTAACATACTTTGGGTCGATGACGAAATAGACTTATTAAAACCACATATCTTATTTTTAGAAAAGAAAAATTATAACGTTACCCCTTGTACTAGCGGAACCGAAGCGATCGAAATTATAGAAGATCAAAACTTTGATATTGTTTTTCTTGACGAAAATATGCCTGGTCTTACAGGTCTAGAAACGTTAAGCGAAATAAAAAATAGAAGAGAAAGTGTTCCAGTGGTGATGATTACCAAAAGTGAAGAGGAATATATTATGGAAGAAGCTATAGGTTCAAAAATAGCCGACTACCTTATAAAACCTGTCAATCCAAATCAGATTTTACTCAGTCTTAAGAAAAATCTAGATCATAGCCGTTTGGTTTCTCAAAAGACAGCATCGTCCTATCAACAAGAGTTCAGAAAAATTGCCATGGACCTTTCTATGGTAAATTCTTATGAGGAATGGTCGGAGCTATACCAGAAGCTTATCTACTGGGAGATGGAGTTAGAGACGATAGAAGATTCAAGTATGTTTGAGATTTTAGAATCTCAAAAATCGGAAGCAAACAATCAGTTTTGCAAATTTGTAGATAGAAATTATCCAGATTGGTTTGCGTCTCATGATGGACCGATCATGTCTCACACCTTATTTAAAGAAAAAGTAGTTCCTGAATTAAAGAAAGGGGAACCTACCTTATTTGTGGTCATAGATAATTTGAGGTTTGATCAATGGAAAGCTTTTGAACCACATCTTAATGCCTACTACAAAAAAGAAAAAGAAAGTACCTATTATAGTATCTTACCGACAGCAACGCAATATGCTCGTAATGCTATTTTTTCTGGCCTGATGCCGAGTGAAATGAAAAAGAAGCATCCTGACTTATGGTTAGATGATACAGAAGAAGGTGGAAAAAATATGCATGAAGCCGATTTTTTAAGAGCACAATTAAAACGTCTCCATCTAGATCTCACTTGGGAATATCATAAAATCACAAATCTTAAGAATGGAAGGAAATTAGCTGATAATTTCAGATCTCAAAAAAATAATGATCTTACGGTTGTTGTATATAATTTTGTAGATATGCTATCACATGCCAAAACAGAAATGGAAGTGATTAAAGAACTGGCAAGCAATGACAAGTCCTACAGATCACTTACAGAGAGTTGGTTTAAAAATTCTCCGTTATTAGACATGATCCAACAGGCACAACAAATGGGCTTTAAATTAATTATCACAACAGATCACGGGACCATTAATGTAAAAAATCCTTCTAAGGTGATTGGAGATAAAAATACAAGTCTCAACTTACGTTATAAAACAGGTCGTAGC
>CAKZKZ010000011.1 GCA_937124495.1 uncultured Dokdonia sp.
AACAGTTTATGAAAACGATTGCATCTCAGAGAAAGCAAAACGCATGGATCTTTTCTTTTGTGAGGTACCTATTGTTTGCACATCAATTTTATTTTTTGCTTATGCTATTTCAGGTGGATATTTCTTATCCTTTAGGCATGGGACTTATTATGATGATGTATTTGGTAAGTTCTGTCATACCGATGTTACAACTTTTTGATATGGTTATTAAAACGGGCGTTGCCGTTGCTATATTTTCATGGGTAGCTGCTCCAGAAATCACCATTGTGACCATCACATTTTTGATGTGGTTTTTTAACGGAGTACTTCCAATACTACCTGGCAGCTATTTTATGATGACAGATACGACGCTAACACATCAAAAAGCTCCTATTTTATGATCGTGCTTATCATTATGTATACTATCATATTTGGGTACGTTCTTCTTATAGGGATGCTATCCTATGGGGCTAGGAAAACATCTTATTTTATAGCATCAACAAGCAATCCTACACAAGGGTTCTCTGTGATTATTCCATTTCGGAACGAAGCAACAAACCTTCCTCAATTATTGGAAAGTTTGTCACTGTTAGACTATCCTGAATCCTTATGTGAGATTTTATTGATTAATGATGATTCACAAGATGACTCTGTAACGTGTATTGAATCGTTTATTGAAAAACATCGAGTAACAAATATTAAAATCATAGATAACATTCGGAGTTCTCATTCTCCTAAAAAAGACGCCATCCAGACGGCTATTACAACCGCTACACATTCTTGGATAGTCACTACAGATGCAGATTGCATTGTACCGCCTTTATGGCTAAAAACACTTGATACTTTTATACAAGATAACAGCTCAAAATTGGTGGCTGGCCCTGTGACCTTGCCTTCTAAAAGGTTTTCATTTTTAAACGCTTTTGAGCAAATGGACACACTTAGTCTTGCAGGAGCAACGATGGGTGGTTTTGGTATCCATCATCCTTTTTTATGCAATGGAGCCCATTTGGCGTATGAAAAAACTGCTTTTATCTCTGTTGGTGGTTTTCAAGGAAATAATCATATTGCAAGCGGAGATGATCATTTTATATTGGAAAAATTCACGACTGCATATCCCAAACAAGTACATTATTTGAAGTCACGACAGGCAATTATCACGACCACTTTTCAAGAGAATTGGGCTTCATTTATTCGGCAACGTAAACGTTGGGCAGCAAAGTCTACAGGCTACACAAAAACGTTTACTAAAGGTATTGGTCTTCTTATTTTAGTGTCAAATTTGACGTTTGTGACTGGGGTTGTTTTTGCTTTCGCGAAAGCGGACAAAGAAGCATTCCCATTTTATAGCATCCTCTTGATAAAAATTGTTGCAGATGGTTTTTTATTATTTCAGTCGGCGCAATTTTTCAATAAATTAAAGCTTTTTTTATGGTATCCTCTATGTGCTTTATGGTATCCTTTCATAAGCTCATATATTGCTTTAAGCTCCCTAAAAGGAGGATTTACATGGAAAGACAGGTATTTTAAAAGATAAAAATATGTTCATTCATATCTCGTTATAGTAGTATTCTCATATTAAAACAAGGTATTGCATGAAACACTTTATACTTTTTTTCTTCCTATTTCACTTAATAAGCACTACTGCTCAGACAACATCTTATACTATACATCATCAGTCTTATGAGTTAAAAACTGATGTAGAAGGCACTATCTCTTTATTATGGACTATTATTGATAAAGAGTATCGTTATTTTGCCAAAAAAGGAGATTCCATAACTCCACTTATAAATACAAAAATACAGGGCACGTTTCAAGAAGAGTATAAAACCCAACTTCTAAAACTTACTTCTGGAGTACCTATGGATAAGGATCGTATAGACAGAGTACGATTAACCTTATCTAATCTTAGAAGGTTTTTTAATATCTATAATAAAAAAGTAGATCCTGCATATATAGAAAAGAAATCGCATAGTAATCTAGAGTATCGTTTAGGTTTTTTTGGAGGAATTACAAATAGCATTTTTAGAACAGATTTATCAAATAGTCTTGAATATAAAGAAGGTATAAGACCTCAATTGATTATTGACTTTGAACTTTATGATAGCAAGGCACTCCCAAGTCATGGATTTGCTATACAATATAGACACACTTTTTTTAGAGGTGAGTTAGGTGACAATGACCATCAATTTTCTATTAACCATCGTTTTAAATTTATTAAAACGCCTATGTTTCAGGTATATTTAAATACAAAAGTTGTAACCTATAGCATTTTTAGAACAGATTTCTTAGGTCCTGGTTTTACTGATCCCAGTATCATAACCGTTACAAATCTTGAAAGTCCGTTTATTTTTGGTCTTGGTACAGATATTAAATTAAAAAAAGGCTATCTCACCTTACAGTATACCGATATATATTCTTTTGTTATCGATAGTCGGAATGAATTTCCTGTTGACATAAGTGCAGGATATCGGTTTGTTTTTTAGCACACTA
>CAKZKZ010000012.1 GCA_937124495.1 uncultured Dokdonia sp.
ATCTAAAAGGACCTACACCCGCATCGCTTCCAAGTTCACCATAGGAGAATCTCAATTTTAAATTACTTATAGTTTTTGAGTTTTGTAAAAACTTTTCTTGAGAAGCCCTCCACGCAAGGGAATATGATGGAAAAAACCCAAATCTAGAATTTTTACTAAACTTATATGAACCATCATATCTTCCGTTAAATTCTACTAAGTATTTATTGTCAAAGGCATAAGTAAATCGTCCTGCATAACCTAAAATCGCAGTTTCAAATGTACCATTAGAAATAGATCTGGTTTCGGCATCACCTGCTATAAATAAGGGGGTTGATGTACCTGTTAAATTACTAATACCAGATGTTAGGATACTATATTCTGTCTTTGTTCTTGAGTAAACAAATTTTGCCCCAAAATCATGTTTATCAATAATTTTTGAATAATTTAATATAGCTTCTGTTGTTAGTTGAAACCCTTTTGCCCTTGATTCTGATAGACTAGCTGATTCACCTCTGTCTGCAGGTGTACTTAAGGAAAACTCTCCTGTAGCAGGATCAAATAGTGTATAGGTTCTAGGCACATTAAAGGAAGTAACGCTACCCGTAAAATTATCTCTATTATTATTACTCCCACCAGCAGAACGATCGTAAGCAACTTGTGTTGTAAGGCTTAAACCTTCTAAAAATGGGAACTTAATATTTAAAGCTATTTTTGATTGAAAATCAAAATCCTCTTCTTCTCTGTATCCGTTATCAATAAATGGTTGTTGAGCAAATATAGAGTAACCTCCATTTGAGTATTGATTCACCTCTGTTGGAGGGGTTCTCATAAGGTTAGAAAATAATGTAGATGCAGTTACACCAGGACGCTTTCTGTTTTCTACAGCTCCAGAAAAATTTGCTTGTAATTGTATGTTTTCATTAACATCTACATCAATATTTGATCTAAAATTGAAGCGGTCATAGTTATTGTTATCATAAATAGCATCTTGGTATAAGTAGCCTAATGAAGTAAAATACTTTATTGTGTTTTCTGTATTACTACCACTAGCTGAAATATCTATAGAATGCATAGAAGATGCCGAATCTAAGACTTCGTCAATCCAGTCTGTGTTAGGATGTGTGTTTGGATCCGACCCACTTAAAAACTTTTGCAAATCATCATCAGAATATGCTGCTGATACTCCGTCATTTGCATTAGCTTCATTTAAAAGCGTAGCATAATTAAAAGAATCTAAGAAGTCAGGCATTCTGGTTGGTTTTTGTATACCAGAATACATGTTTACGTTAAAGCTGGTTTTGCCTTTACCTCTTTTAGTAGTTATTAATATAACTCCATTTGCTGCTCGCATACCATAAATAGCCGCAGCTGCCGCATCTTTTAATACACTAATACTTTCAATATCATTGGAGTTAATGTTATTTAAAGACCTAGGAATCCCATCAACTAAAACTAATGGCGAATTATCATTTAAAGAGCTAAGACCTCTAATTCTAATATTTGCAGCATCACCACCAGGTTCTCCAGAGCTTTGTATCGTTATTACACCAGCTAATCTGCCAGATAGCGCACTACTAACATTAGATGTGCTATTTTTAATAATATCATCTGATTTTATTGTGGCAATAGAACCCGTTAGGTTTACTTTTTTTTGAGCTCCATAACCAACAATAACAATCTCGTCTAATTCTGAAGTGTTTTCCTGTAATGTAATGTTCAATATACTTTGTTTGTTTACAGCTACTTCTTGTGTGGAAAACCCTATATATGAAAATACTAAGACATCATTTGAATTTTCTACGCTAATAGAATAGTTTCCATCAAAATCTGTTGAAGTTCCTTTTGGGGTTCCTTTTATTAATACAGTAACTCCCGGTAATGGGTCTCCTTTAGAATCTACAACTTTACCGCTAACACTAGTTTGGAGTACAGATTTAATATATTCTGTAACCATTTTTGGAGTTAACGAGGATGTAATATTAGTTTCCTTTTTCCTAAAAATATTTTCAATTTTTAGTTTAAGTTCAGGTCTGTCTTTAGGGTATAATATTATTTGATTTCGCATAAAACTATAGTCTATGTTTGTGTTACTAAACAATAGACTTAGGGCTTCATTGATTTCAATGTTTTCAACTGCTAAAGATTTTTTTAAATCAACATTTACAATACTGCTATTGTAAAAAAAGCTAAAATTACTTTTTTGTTCAATTTCTGTAAGAATCTTTTTGATTTCTACATTTTCAGCATTTAATGTGATGTTTTGCGAATAGGCATCACTTGCAAAAATTTTTGTAAGTGATATGCAAAGTAAAACTAAATAAATTTTCATAATCCGAAGAATAGGGATTTTTGAAAAAAAGTGTTGCTTTTTTTTCATACTTTTGTTTGGTTTTAATTATTTAATACTAGATGTGCTAAATGATTAGCTTAAAGGGTAAGTGTTGCACCACTTACCCTTTTATTGTTCAATGTTTAATCTTATAATATTGTTTTTTTGTATTGAATAGGTTATTGGTGACGATATTTCAAATAACTCTAATATTTGATTTATATTTAAGTTATTAAATTCGCCTTTATATTTGTAATCGAGTATTTTTATTGATGATACATCAAATTTCAAATCATACATTCTTTCAAGATCTTTAATAACATCACGCATTGGAGTATTATTATAGATTAGCCTTCCTTCTTTCCATGCTGTAAAGTTTTCAGTTTCTACATGTTCAACTCTCATTTTATCTTCCCTTTTTACGTATGTGGCTTTTTGCGCTGGTGATCATTCACCAATGGTATTTTTTTGCTCTTCAATTA
>CAKZKZ010000013.1 GCA_937124495.1 uncultured Dokdonia sp.
ATAGATTGTCATGATCCCACGTACGCTGATCTGGGTTTACTACAGAGTTATCAGGTTTTGTTCCCATCCTGTGGGTGCCCACAATATGTCCAGCTCCCCAGAAGTTATACCCTTTCCCATTATATTCTACATAATCAGGATCCAGTGCTTGACTATAACTCGTATGATCTTCTATATTGGCTTCTTTAAAGATTTGATCAGATACTTTGACGGCAGCTTCCAGTGACTTATTCATATAGTCATTGGTGTGATAATGTACGATAGGACGGTAGTTTCCAATAGGATCTTTATACGCCTCATCAATCGTAACTCTATTTTCTGGACACGGAATTTGCTCACACTCAAAATGAAGGAGTAATTGTCGTGTCAATACATCATTAAGATGATTTTTTAATTCTTTTCCTAACATATTTTGCCCTAGTGCAGCACTTAAATCTGACCCAGGAGAAAATACAGGCCATGCCCATCCCCAGTTATCTACTGGCGAAATCCAAGCGGCATGATTTTTTCGAAAAGCACCATCCCTAAAGGTTGGAATATTTGTCGTAGATCCTGGACCTCTATAGGGATATCCTTTTTTAGGAAGTAATCCCCAAGTCAATAATACCCAATGATCCATAAGATTACGCCCTACTTGATCACTTGAATTTGCAATACCAGATGCGAGTAAAATCTTTGCATTTTCAATAGCGCTAGCGCCAAGCACGTATATTTTTCCTTTAGCGACGTGTGTATTGTATACCACATCATCCCCAGTATCAAAAGTTTTGTATTCGATACCTGTTACTTTTTGTGTGGTATCATCTACCAGTACTTTTGAAGCAACAGCTTGCGTTCTGATATCCAGATGTTCTCCGACGGCTCTTCTCAATGTCTTTAAGGCATTGTATTTAGCTTGTACGGGGCAGATAGGAACACAGCTAGCATTACCCTCACAACGCAGTCCTACATTAGGACTCCAAATAGCACCTGCGGGTTGGTATTTGTCGGTAGGAGTGCTTCTTTGAAGTACCAGTTTTTTTCTTCTTCGATCCCAGGTAACATCACGGTATTGATATTCCTGACATGGAATAGAATTTCGACCCTGCGGGGTACTTATAAATTCTATTTTATATTTTTTACCATCTAGTTTGACAACAGAATCGCCTCCTTTTTTCATCTCTTTCATAAAGACTTCATCTAGGTAACTCTGAGGTATTTTCTTCATAGGAAATTCATAGTCTCCATAATAGTTTTTAGTAACTCCAGGGCCTTTTTGTTCTTTGACATTACCTGAAACGCCTATTTCCAACTCGGCCATTTCATAATACGGTTTTAGATCATCATAGCTAAAAGGCCAATCGACTCCCACTCCGTACTTTGTTTGCATCTGAAAATCATTCGGGAGCATTCTAGGCGTGGTACCTAACCAGTGCATTGTGGTACCACCTGGACCTCGCCAGTTATCACTTCCAAAAGGAAGGGGGCCTGCTTGCACCAGATAATCACCTTTGGTAGAAGGTTCTGTTGGGCTCGGAATGGTTTCGATGTTAATTACATCAATAGAAGGTGCGTCTTTTAAATTAGGGTACGGGGAATTAGGAACTTTCGCGGAAGCGTTAAAAAAAGTATCCAAATAGGTCATATAATTATAATAGGCACCATTACTTTTCATGGTGGCTCCAGCTGTAAGTCCTGCTTCTAGGAGTAATACACTTTTTCCTGCTTGAGTGAGCGTTTTTGCCATAATCGATCCAGAAATTCCAGATCCTACAATGACAACATCATATTCTTTTTCTTTCATAGCGATTATTTTATATTTCCTTTAGCGTTAATTGGGGGCACTGCCCATGATCCATACCCTGGCTGTTTTGCTCCAGGAGGATGTGTTTCGGCAGCATCCCAAACGAGACCTTGCACGTAGGCTTGTCCTTGTTTGTATCCTTCTATAGAAATGATGTTTCCATTCCATTCTCCAGTGTACCACATGGTGACAATTTGAGTGACTAGGGTATTAAATTTTGAGTAGGGTAAAAAGCGATCTTTAACAGCGTTAATAACAGCATCTTCATCAGGACCATAGACATCTACAATCTCTTTAGATTCCATTAGGAAGGATTGTAGGGTGTTGCTATCATCTGCGTCTACATACTGATTTACAGTGTATTTGTAGTAAGGATCAAGCATTCCTGTACCGAGCAAGTCTGCTTTTTCAAATCCAGTGAGGTAAGCCGAAATTTCTAGTAGAATTTCCGGGCCATGAATATCTTCTTTCATAATAGGTTGATTATGAGATGAAAATACAGCTTTTAAGATAGCGTTTTATACGTATTTATACGGGGATTTAGAAGGGTAGTAGTTTGAAGTAGTTTACGCTTTCGCGAAATCGAACTTGTGAGATTCACGACCATCGGGAGAGCAAAGCGCTAAAAAATATACAACTTGCTTTAATAAAAAGAAGAAAGCTCGTAGTATATACGAGCTTTCATTTTATATTTCTTAAAAGAGTATTTTGTTACGAACTCTTCTTCACAAATTTCGTTACAATCACAACTTGTTGCCCATTGATTTTACCTTCAATATGCTCTGCATTATCGTGTACTAAGGAAATATTACGCATAAAAGCACCACGTTTTGCTATGAAGTTGGCACCTTTTACATCTAGATCTTTAATGAGTACTACACTATCTCCATGAGAAAGACGCACGCCATTTGAGTCTCTGTGGATAATAGTGTTTTCATCTTCTTCAATATGGTCTCCAGCAGCTTCTGCCCATGTTTGGACGGCTTCCTCTAGGTGCATCATATCCACTA
>CAKZKZ010000014.1 GCA_937124495.1 uncultured Dokdonia sp.
GATGGCATCATTTGTATTTATACTCTTACTCATAAGAGAGGTGGTTGCTATTTTTTAAATTAATGCTAAAGCGAGTTTTATTCAGCTTTACTATCATTCATATACTAGTTTAAAGACCTCCCTTCGGGAGAAGGCTAGAATGAAAGGATTTCAAAAAAAAGAAACCGCTCACAGTATAAATTAACACTGAGTGAGCGGTTTCAAACTAAATAACCAACCAAAATTTTTATAGCGCTGCGAGCTTTTGTAGCTTTTTTGTTTTAAGCGCTTGTATGTCTTTTTTTATGTCCTCCGTTTTACTTCTGTATTTTGGAGTACTTTTATTTTTATCTTCCTCTGAATTTCTAAATTCTAAATATCCTTTTCCTCTGAATTGATACGTAGTTCCTGAACTTACTTGATATAACTCTATGGTTTCATCATCTATAACGATCAGTTCAAAAAATTCATTGTCTGGGAAATTATAATCTAATGTTAAAGTTTTTTGATACAAATTTCCTGAAACATTATCTACATCATAGATGCCATCATAATCCCAAAATATATTATCAATAGCCGTGCCATTTGTGTCTTCTGAGCTTCTAAAGTTACCGCTTTGTCCTGCTGGAAGGAATTGTAAGAAGTTTTCGTTATCAAAAAGATTGACGTTACCTTCTTCACTGGTGTATATTTTTTCCCAAGCTTCAAATTCTTGTAAGAAATAATGAATGTTCTCATAAAATACAAGATCGTAGTCAAAAGTACTTCTTTGGTACCCTTCTAATACATACCTGCTACCTGTACTAGGCTCATAAAGCTCTATTTCATTACCAGATAATTGACGTACATCAAAACTATATGATCCGTCTAGGTCATGAAATGCGTCTAATTCAAAATTTACTGTATCATAATAACCTACGTCTATTCCAAAACCACCACCATTACTACCAATTCCAGAAAGATTATTGTTTGCATAGATATTCCCATTTCTAAAAGAGACTGTAAATGCCTTTTGTAAAAAAGGAATCACTACAGGTCCTGATGAGCGATTGATGTCTACATACCAGATTTCGTAATCAGTAAGTACATCGTTTAGCGTAATAACAGGTGTTGTATCTACAACAATATCGTCTTCAATAACTACTTCTGTATAACAAGAAGTGAATAAGATTGCAACTAGTGCAAATGTCGAAAGGAGTTTGATCGTCTTCATAATCTTTCTGTTTTTTGATTTGCTTATATAAAACCAAATGGCGTGCCAAAAATGTAATAATCTGATTATAAGTATTTTAATATTTATTTTATGCTTTCGCGAAAGCGTACTTTACCATAAAACCTACGTTTATAATGACAAAAAATGTCTTATTTTTACAAATAGCGTATAATTATAAGTACATGGAACAAAAACCAAAATTTGGGGTTATTGGAGGAGGAAGCTGGGCAACAGCAATTGTAAAAATGCTTTGTGAAAACTTAGACCAAGTAGGATGGTACATGCGAAGTGTATATGCAATAGAGCATTTAAAAAGAGAGCAACATAATCCTAGTTATTTGAGTGCTGTAGAGTTTAATTCTAAGCAACTTATCTTAAGTAATGATATCAATGAGATTATAGAGTATGCAGATATCGTTGTTTTTGCAGTTCCTTCTGCCTTTGTAGGTGGAGAGCTTAAAAATATGACGACCTCATTAGAGGGGAAGATTATATTTTCTGCTATCAAAGGGATTATGCCAGAAAGCGGTAAACTAGTAGGGGCTCATTTTCATGATATATATAATATCCCGTTTAATAATATAGGAGTTATTTCTGGACCTTGTCATGCAGAAGAAGTCGCATTAGAACGATTGTCTTACCTGACGATTGCTTGTGCAGATAATAAGATTGCTCAGACCGTTGCAGATCATCTTTCTTGTGATTATATAAAATGTAAGACAAGTGATGACATTATAGGAATAGAATATGCTGCAACACTTAAGAATATTTATGCGATTGCTGCTGGTATAGCTCATGGATTAGGATATGGAGATAATTTTCAAAGTGTTTTAATGAGTAATGCGATACGTGAAATTAAGCGGTATGTAAAGCGTGCTCATAAGATGAAACGTGATATTAATGGCTCTGCATATCTAGGTGATTTGTTGGTGACGGGCTACTCTGTTTTTAGCCGAAACAGAATGTTTGGTAACATGATAGGGAAGGGGTACACTGTAAAGAGTGCACAAATGGAGATGTCTATGGTTGCCGAAGGATATTATGCGGCTAAGAGCGCGTTAGATCTTAATAATACACGAGAAAAAAAAGCAAGAATCCCTATTATAGAAGCCGTGCATAGTATTTTATATAAAGGAAAAGACCCTAAGAAGGTTTTTAAGAAGCTTACGGAGCGATTGGATTAAGCAATGTACTCTCTATAAATCTAGATAAGCAATCTCACAAAAAGAATGAGTGCTATAATACTATCAGAAACATACTTCCAGGTAGTTTTTTTTCAATACTTATAAATTATATTGCTAACACCCCTTTTTTATCCATAACAGGAACTGAAACCATGTTAGCTTCTTTTATACTATGTGCAGGGAACTCCCAACGTTTTTCATACATTTTATTATGTAGAAAATAGGTGATAGAGAAGAAATTGTTTAATCGGAAAACACTTTCTTCCATAAATTCAATTTTTGCAAATCCTTTTGCTGGTAATACAGCAATTTTATGCCGTGTATGTGTTGTCATTTCTGTGTCATTATATCCTTGTACAGTAATTAGGATAATCTCTAGAGGCTCCTTACCATCATTGATGATATATACATTCCAATCTTCTGTCTTAAACGCTACGTTGTGCTCTTTTACAGCAGCTACATATACGTCTTTTACTTCTGGAATTTCTATGTCTTTACGCATGTTCTTTCGAGTTAGAATAAAATAATAATGGAGTAGGGTCATTACCAAGCGTAATTGTTTTTATACACTTGAGTCCTAGTTTTTCTAATAGACGTTGTGATCCTATATTTTCTTTTACTGTTATACCACTTACAGACAAAATATTATGCACATCTTTACCGTATTGCATCACCTTAGCGGCACTCTCATATCCATATCCATTGCCTTCATACGAGGGTAAAAAAGCAAAACCAATATCAATTCCTTGTATGCCCTCTCTATCATATAAACCACAACAGCCTATTCTTTTATGATCTTCTTTTCGAACAACGATATAATTTCCGAATTTCTTTTCTTCAAACTGAGGTAGCATTTTTGATTTGATATACTGAATAGCGTCTTCTTCTGTACGCACTTTACGATCTCCTATATAGGAGAGCCATTTAGGCGTGTTGAGTAACTCTAAGACAAAATCAGCATCTTTTACTTGGGCAGGGCGCATATAGAGACGTTCCGTTTCAAAGGTGTATTCTTCCATAGCTGTTTACATTTCAGGAAAAGACAAAATCATCACTTACAATATATACTTTAGATTTTAAGCTTCTTATGTATGCTTTCGCGAAAGCAATATACTTATAAAGCACTTTTAAACTGCTCTAGAAAACGAATATCATTTTCACTAAGCATTCTGATATCAGAAATTTGGTGTAGTAATAAAGCAATACGATCTATTCCCATACCAAAAGCAAAGCCACTATATTCTTTACTATCAATACCGCAGTTTTCAAGTACATTAGGATCGACCATACCACAGCCCATAATTTCTAACCAACCGGTTCCTTTGGTCATTTTATAATCGGTTTCTGTTTCTAGACCCCAATACACGTCTACTTCGGCACTAGGTTCTGTAAATGGGAAATAAGAAGGACGTAGTCTAATCTTACTTTTTCCAAACATCTCTGTAGTAAAGTATTGTAGTGTTTGTTTTAAATCTGCAAAAGAGACATCTTTATCTATGTATAATCCTTCTACTTGATGAAAAAAGCAGTGCGAACGACCGCTTATAGCTTCATTACGATACACACGTCCTGGAGAGATGGTACGAATAGGTGGTTTGTTATTTTCCATATAACGCACCTGTACCGATGAGGTATGTGTACGTAATAATACATCTGGATCTGTCTGGATGAAGAAGGTGTCTTGCATATCACGAGCAGGATGGTACTCCGGTAAATTCAACGCTGTAAAGTTATGCCAGTCATCTTCGATTTCTGGTCCTTCAGATACATTAAATCCTATACGAGAGAATATGTCTATAATTTGGTTTTTAACGATGGATATGGGATGACGTGCTCCTATCTCTATCGCTTCCCCTGGTCTAGAAGTATCATTAATACTGCTTGAAGTAGCATCATTAGCATCTTCTAAAGCTTCTTTAAGTGTATTTACTTTTTCTAAAGCAGCATTCTTAAGCATATTCATTGCGCGTCCATAATCCCTTTTCATTTCATTAGGGACTTCCCTGAAATCGGCTACAATATCATTAACCAATCCTTTCTTTCCAGAATACTTAATACGGAATGCTTCAACTTCTTCTTTAGAGTTTGCTGTAAAAGCCTCTACCTCGGACATAAGTTGCTTTATTCTATCTAACATAATTCCTCATTTTATCCCTTTAAAAATCGGGAGGTGCAAATTTAGTAAAAAACGTGTATTTGTGGTCTATATCTAAAGAATAATGCTTTTTTGTATTTAAGTAGTTCTAATGCGATTAAGAATACTCTAATTATACATCATCTTATAAGCGTAATTATTAGCATTTTTACTTTTAAAATGTGTTTTTGGGTGATCGTTTTTTATATAGATAAGCCCCTTGATTAGGAGTGTGTGTGTTCTTTTATATCTGATATATAGTTATTTACAAGTAAAAATCGAATAATTGAATTCTTTTTTTTTCGTAACTTTATAAGGAATCAAAAACATATATTTTGTTAAAAAAAATGTTAGAGTTTAAGGGAGCTAAGG
>CAKZKZ010000015.1 GCA_937124495.1 uncultured Dokdonia sp.
TTATTTAAAATCTCACGATATAGATATACCCTGGGAAAAAGCAAAATATTCGATTAATAAAGGACTTTGGGGTACAAGTATAGGGGGTGAAGAAACCTTAACCTCAGAAAAGGGATTACCAGATCATGCGTTTCCTTCTCAACTCACAAAAACAGGAAAAGAACACGTAACACTCACTTTTGAAAAAGGAGAACTCATAGCCGTCAATGGAAAAAAGAATGCACCAGAAAAAAACATTGATGCCTTAGAAAATATCGCATCATCGTATGCTATAGGAAGAGATATTCACGTAGGAGATACCATTGTGGGTATAAAAGGGCGTGTGGGATTTGAGGCTGCGGCAGCACTTATTAGCATCAAAGCACATCATCTATTAGAAAAACATACCCTTACTAAATGGCAATTACTACATAAAGAATATCTAGCCAATTTCTATGGTATGCATTTACACGAAGGGCAATATCTAGATCCTGTGATGAGAGATATGGAAGCCTTTTTATCCAGTAGTCAAGAAAAAGTTTCAGGTGATGTGATAGTGACATTACAACCGTATCACTTTTCACTAGACGGAGTTATTTCTGATAATGATTTAATGAGTTCGGCCTTTGGCAGCTATGGCGAAATGAATACGCAATGGACTGCCGCAGAAGCCAAAGGATTTATAAAAATTAATGGAAATCAAAATAAGATCTACCAACAAATACACACAACATCATGATCAAAGCAGGAATTATAGGAGGCGCTGGATATACTGCAGGAGAGTTGATAAGAATCTTATTGCATCATCCTAAAACAACCATTGATTTTATTTTCAGCACCTCAAATGCGGGAAATAAAGTATATAAAGTGCATCAAGATCTTATAGGATCTACAGACCTAATATTTACAAACAGCATTAATTCAAAAGTAGATGTGGTATTTCTATGTTTAGGACATGGGAATTCAAAAAAATTCTTATCGGAGCATTCGTTTTCTGCGGATACTAAGATCATTGACTTAAGCAATGACTTTAGACTTTCGGAAGACCAAACGTATATGGGAAAATCATTTGTGTACGGACTACCTGAGTTACATAAAAAGACTATTCAAAAAGCACAATACATCGCCAACCCAGGGTGTTTCGCAACAGCTATTCAATTAGCAATAAACCCACTAGCAAACAACAATCTCTTAACAACAGATATTCATGTCAATGCCGTGACAGGAGCTACAGGCGCTGGAGTATCGCTTTCTAAGTCGACTCATTTTACCTGGAGAGATAATAACTTCTCGCATTACAAATCGTTTACGCATCAACATCTAGGAGAAATCTATCAAACCGTCCATCATTTACAATCAGATTTTGATAGTGAAATCAACTTCATTCCTAACAGAGGGAATTTTTCAAGGGGAATTTTCGCGACAGCGTACACCCATTTTAAAGGAACAGCAGAAGAAGCTACCGCAGTATATAAAACGTATTATCAAGAGGCTCCTTTCACTATTATATCGGAGGAAGAAATTCACTTAAAACAAGTCGTAAACACAAACAAATGTATCCTTCATCTTCAAAAACATAATGACAAATTATTAATTACAAGTATTGTAGACAACCTATTAAAAGGAGCTTCTGGGCAAGCCGTTCAGAATATGAATTTGGCTTTTGGTCTTATCGAAACCGATGGTCTACACTTAAAAGGATCTAATTTTTAAAAAAACACACACATGAAAATAGCTATTATAGGAACAGGAAATTTAGGAAAATCTATTGCAAAGGGATTGGTGACTAATCAACTTGTAACGACCTTATATCTTACCAAAAGGAACACCGCTGATCTCAAAGAATTTGAAGAACATAAGAACGTTATCATTACGCAAGACAATGCAGAAGCGATTCAAAATACTACTATTTTATTACTTGCCGTTCAACCTGCTCAGATAGAACAGATTTTAAAAACCGCAATTCCTTCAATTACCAAGAATCATGTCGTTATCTCAACGATTACCGGATTTTCTATTGCGAGTATCGAAAACATTATTGGGCAACATCAATCTGTTATAAGAGCGATGCCTAATACAGCCATCGCTGTTGGAAAATCTATGACATGCCTGTGTAGCAATACGCATGGAGAACAACACATTAACATTGCTGAGACTATTTTTAATAAACTAGGACATTCACTAAAAATCCCAGAGTCTCAAATGCAAGCGGCTACAGTGATTTGCGCTAGTGGGATCGCATTCTGGATGCGTCTGATTAGAGCGACCACACAAGCAGCAATTCAATTAGGGTTTGATGCGAAAGAAGCCCAACAACTTGCCATGTATACAAGTGAAGGAGCTGCCAGTTTATTAATACAAAATAAACAACATCCAGAACAAGAAATAGATCGAGTAACCACACCAAAAGGATGTACCATCGAAGGACTAAATGAAATGGAACATAAAGGGTTGAGCTCTTCTTTAATTCAAGGAATGGTGGCTTCATATAATAAAATCAATACGATAAAAAAGGAACAATTATGAGTTTATTTAATGTATACCCATTATTTGATATTACTCTTACGTATGCGCAAGATGTATTTGTATATGACACAAATAATGTAAAATATCTTGATTTATACGGAGGTCACGCAGTGATATCTATTGGTCATTCACATCCTTACTATGTCCAACGTGTTAGTGAGCAATTACAGAAGATAGGGTTTTACAGCAATGCTATTCAAAATCCATTACAAAATGCATTGGCAACTAAACTTTGCAAGCTTTCAAGTTGTGAGAATTATCAATTATTTCTCTGTAATTCTGGAGCAGAGGCTAATGAAAATGCATTAAAACTAGCCTCTTTCTATACAGGTAAAAAGAAAGTACTTGCTTTTAAAAACTCTTTTCACGGAAGAACGTCTGCTGCGGTTGCTGCAACAGACAATTCCAATATTGTTGCCC
Organism: uncultured Dokdonia sp.; assembly: GCA_937124495.1. Classification (GTDB taxonomy): domain Bacteria; phylum Bacteroidota; class Bacteroidia; order Flavobacteriales; family Flavobacteriaceae; genus Dokdonia. The sequence continues at coordinate 2,926 of CAKZKZ010000015.1, forward strand.
CCATTAATGCACAGCAAGAAGTAGATTTTGTAGCATTGGGTGACATACAATCTGTCGAAGATATTTTAAAACAAAACAAGACTTGTGCTGTTATTATAGAACATATTCAAGGTATTGGTGGTCTTCATGAAATGCCTACGGCGTTTTATAAAGCTGTCGCGAAAATCTGTAAAAAACATAACACCTTATTGATTGCAGATGAAATACAATCTGGCTTTGGAAGGACAGGTGATTTTTTTGCTTTTCAAAAACACGCAATAACACCAGACATCATTTCTATGGCAAAAGGAATGGGTAATGGCTTCCCTATTGGTGGGATATTAATTCATCCTGATCTAAAACCATCTTACGGAATGCTAGGCACCACTTTTGGAGGAAATCACTTGGCTTGCACAGCATCATTATCCGTATTAGAAATTATAGAGCTCCAAAATCTAATGCAGCACGTAAGCAAACTATCTATTTACTTTATAGAAAAAGCGCTAGCATTACCAAAAAACATCACCATTAAAGGACGAGGGCTTATGCTAGGCCTAGAATTTGATTTTCCTATTGCAGCGTTGCGTAAAACACTTATACACAAACATCACATATTCACAGGAAATTCTAAAAACCCAAACCTATTAAGGATTCTTCCGCCATTAACCATACAAAAGAAGCATATAGACCAGTTTATGGATGCTTTACAACAAGAATTATGAAAACCCATAATGGGCATTTGACAGGTTGTTAAAAATTAAAATAGATGAAAAAGTATACAGGCATACACGATATAGAAAATATTCCCAAAATCATTCAGGAAGCAATAGCCATAAAAGAAAATCCTTTCCAATATGAAACGATAGGGAAACATAAAACCTTGACGATGCTATTCTTCAATTCTAGTTTACGTACACGATTAAGCACTGAAAAAGCTGCTAAGAATTTAGGGATGGAAGTCATGATTTTAGACATTAATAATGCATGGAATCTAGAGTTTAAAGACGGCACCATCATGAATCTAAATAACACCGAGCATATTAAAGAAGCGGCGCAAGTAATTTCTCAATATGCAGATATGATTGCCGTAAGAGCTTTTCCTAGTTTACACAACAAGAAAGAAGATGAATCTGAACACATCATAAACAGCTTTATAAAGTATGCCACAGTGCCTATTATTAATATGGAGAGCGCTACTGCCCATCCTTTACAAGCACTTACAGATGCCATGACCATTTCAGAATTAACCATTAAAAAGAAACCAAAAGTCGTCTTATCCTGGGCACCGCATCCTAAAGCATTACCGCATGCAGTGGCAAATTCGTTTATAAAGATGATGCAATCTATAGCCGTAGATTTTTCAATTACCCATCCTGAAGGATATGCATTAAATCCTGAGATTACAAAGAATACACCTATTTCTCATCATCAAGAAGAAGCCTTGAAGGATGCAGATATTGTTTACGTAAAAAACTGGAGCAGTTATGACACCTATGGAAAAGTACTTATTGAAGATCCTAACTGGATGATTACGAAAGAAAAAATAGGAAATGCAGCTTGTATGCACTGTCTTCCTGTACGTAGAAATGTAGTCATTGAAGATGCGGTATTAGATAGCGAGAATTCTATTGTTATACGGCAAGCAAACAATAGAACTTTTGCAGCTCAAGTAATATTAAAAAAACTATTAGAAAATCTATAGTATGGAAACACTTAAGGTGATTAAAATAGGTGGAAACATCATTAATAATGATAAAGAATTACAGCTTTTTTTAGAAAAGTTCGCACGCCTTGAAGGTCCTAAAATCTTAGTGCATGGTGGCGGAAAACTAGCCACATTACTCGCCCAACAAATGAATGTAAACGTCCACATGAAAGAAGGAAGACGTATCACAAATGCAGCAACCTTGGATATTAGTATCATGACGTATGCTGGCAAGATCAACAAGAATATCGTGGCTAATCTACAAGCACATCAGTGTAATGCCATTGGATTTTCTGGTGCTGATGGGAATACGATTGTTTCGGAAAAAAGACCCGTTAAAGAAACTGACTACGGTTTTGTAGGGG
>CAKZKZ010000016.1 GCA_937124495.1 uncultured Dokdonia sp.
CAATTAATGGTGGTGTATGGAAGTGCCTTTTTATCACGCTCATGCCTCCCAAAAAGAGAATAACTCACTTTTTCAGCCAAAGTAGTTTTACCTGTTCCTGCCGATCCGACTAAAAAGACATTATTGCCCCATATCAGATCATCCAAGATTTTCATGAAATTTGGAATCTGGTCGATCTCTGGAATATCCAGTTTTAACTGCTTATATCGCTTATTTGTTATCATACTATGTCTTCTAATTCTTTATATACATTCAGTTTTGCAACAAACTCGGTAAGGGGTGTAATTTCACTAATCTCTTCACTGTAGGCTACTTTTCCTAGTTCTAATGGGGTATATCTTCCAAATACAAATTCTGTATTTCCACTCTCATGGGGATGGTTGACAATGAAATAACCTAATGTTTCTATAGCCTTATAAAGTGGCATATTGTCTAGCGTTTCTAAAAGGGCTAGAAACTCCGTATTTACTTTGTGTCTGCTACCAGCAGTTTTCCATAATCGGTAAGACTCCATAGCATCTTTAAAAACAGGGATGAGCGTAAAATTATACCGCTCTTTATCACTAAGACGTCGGTTATACACCACACGCCCTAATGGATAGCGACTATCCCCTTCAAAGAAGTTTTCAAAGCCTGCACTTGGATGACTTGATTTACCATAAGCAGTACCAAGTTCATATACATACCTTTTTTTAGACCGCTCGGTCCGCGACTCCCAGTCTTTTTCGTTTTCTTGTTTTAGTTCCTTTATTTCTTTTGTACTATTTAAATAGTAGACGCCATATCCGTCTAGTTTATCTAAAAACAAAGGCAAATTCGATAGGGACACACTCCCTGTCATTTCATTCCCATTTTGAACAAAATCAGGTAATTCATTTGGGTCAGCTCCCATTCTAGGGGTTAGAAGTTTTTGTAATTCAGAATCGATGATGGCTTTATAAAACTCTTTCTTTTCCAGAAATACATCAAAAGTAGTAGCCCCTTTTTTCTCAAATCGAATCATATCATTATTCGCTTTAAAATAACCACTCACAGCAAGGGCAGTAATTTTATCTAAAGCCTCACTAATGGGGTAACTACTATGACTATAAAAAGAGGTGTCTACATCCCGCGCGATTAAAATACCACTCTGAATAGTACCCTGTTTGGTATTGTATTTTATGAGCCTGTTTTTTCCATCGATATGACTGGCCGAAGCTAGGATGTTCTCTGTTAAAATATGACGCTGTTCACGTTTAGCCGATGCTCCTTTAATGCGCTCATTCCACAAAGGAAGTACTTCTTGTTGTTCTCTTTCTGATATGGGAGTGGCCTTACTTTCTTTGAAAATATCACTTAAAAATCCATTATCGACACCTTCGTTTAAGGATATACTCAGCGCTTTACGACTATCAGTAACCGCAAAGTTTAATCGAACGTTTCCAAGGGTATATGGGTTTTTAGCGCTCTTACCAATACTGACTCCTAAAAAAACGCCCCAAGAAGCCTCTGAGCCATTATGATAGGTAGGTACTTTTACCCCGTCGCCAATTTGCCAAAATCCAATATGGGATTCAATACGTTTACGGGTTGCCTCTAATTGTTTTATATACTTTTCTAAACGCTCTTGCTTATCATCAATAATATCCTTTAAAAGCAAAGCATCTTTTTCATCTTCTTCACTAAGGACTTTTTCCGATTCATACTCTTTCATTTGGCTTAAAAGCTTATCAATACTTTCTCTTTTTGAAGATTCTCTTTTGGCTAGCATTATTGGGTATTCTATTGCAACTCTAGCTAAAAGTTCTGCTTGTACTGTCTCTGAGGTTTTTCCACCTAATGCTTTTAAAAGCCGAAGTTCTACTTGTTGCAAAGTAAAAGGACGATTCAGATTATTGACAATTGTTTCTTCCCGTACGGTATCTCGCCCAAAGGCACTTTGACCACCAGAACCTTTATGAAATAAATACCGTTTTTGTACATCCGCATCTAACTGTAAAAACTCCACTTCTAAATCGTAGGTTCCTTGCTGTTTTTCTAAAAGAATTTGATCTTTATAGCGGGAGAGTAATTCATTATAAAGTGCTTCTTGATCTTTGACTAATAATAAACCTGCACGTCCTGTTAATTGACGAATAGCCCCATGCTTTTCTGGATTAAGAACATATCGGGAATACCCGTTGTCATCTTTTACTTTACTATGATTTGGATAGCCTAAATCTGGCATGAGTTCTGGATGTTCTTTAATCCACGCATGAGCCACGGTGTCGCCGTATTTATTTAAAAAATCAGGACTTTTAAGGGTATCATCACGGGTCTTTTGTGATCCTGTGGTATTAGCATCTAAGGTTTTTAATTTTGCTTTAAGCATCGTCATAAGTCGGCGCTCCATAGGAATATCCGACGTGATGTAATAATACTCTGGTAATACCACTTGTCCTGTACGATTAACTCTTCCTAAGATTTGAACAACCGTATTGATATCCAGTTCAAATTGGTGCATGAGAAGCGCCCGTTTACGCCTATCTTCAAAATCTTTAGAGGCGTGCGCCGAAGCTCCTGTACTACCACTTTGATTAATAAGCAGTACATCATATTCCCCTGAATTAAATAGTCGAAATGCCTTTTCAGAATCAGACCTGAAAGATTGTACAATCGCATCTTGCCCATCAAAAAGTAATCGCTGTTTACGTCCTGTTACTTCTGCTACTCTAAAGTGAGTGCCCTTATGACCGCCAAGCGTTTTTGTTTTTTTTGTCTTTGTAATATGATCAATCAGAATATCAATAGGCGAAATGGTAAGTCCTGAACGCTCTTTTTTAATATCTTCTTTTAAAGTCTGATAGGCAACTTGCGCCTCTTTAGATAAGTCTTCTAAAGGGATACGCTCACGCGTTTTTTTATTGTCAATACTCGTATAGCTGTAGTAAAAAATACTATCCAATCCTTTTTGTAAAACATGAACAAAATCTAAATTTTTTGTAGGAATCGTATCGCCAGATCCTAACTGAAGATCATTTAAAAAAGCACCCATCGTACTTTTAAAGGCAATCACTACTTTTTTATCCTGTTTTAGTAGTTCAATCGTCTTTTTAGCTACAGATGCTGCTTTTAATGCAAAGAGCATTTGATCGACAATTCCAAAAACTCTGGAGAAATACGGACTTTGTTTCACTCCTAAATTTCTTGGCTTTTGTTTGGTCTTATCGCCCATAGCTTTTGCCTGAGAATGGATAATAGCAAAACGACCGTTTAAATACTCACTCTCAAAAGAAGCAATTCGGCGCATAATCTTAATGATCCGATCTACTTGCTTTTGGTGCAAACTTCGCTCTGGTTCATTATCTAGTACCTCATAGAAGGTGTCTATGCCTTCACTAGAGCGTTGACGAGAAATAAGCTGTCCCATTTCCGCTAGATTCGGAGATATAATTTCTTGTAAGGCGAGTCCGCCTGATTTCATGGAACGCACGAACGCATCATTACTGAGTTTGGCTTCTGCAATAGCGGTATATCCTGCATAAATAGGCATCACCTCCGGATATTTAGCAAAGGTAGCACTGAGGAAACAGCAAGAGTGTGATAGGGATAAAAGCGATAACATTGCCTTACCGATGATCGTCTGGTGTCATCCAATAGTATGACATTCATCTAGCACAAAAACTACCCCTTTAAATTTTGATGTGCCTAACCTTATTTGCTCACAAATTGCCTTTAACCACAAATATTTATAAGGTGCTGCCGATTGTAATTGTGAGTAGGTAGAAAAAATCATGTCATATTCTTCTGGCAGATGATCGATCACATGGGTGATGGTCAGTTCTGGCTCTTTTTCTGGATCAGGTAAGTCCCTGCCAATAGATTTGTAATAGGCAATCGCCTTGTCACTATCGGTGGCAACAGTCTCTAAGGAAGTGAGTAGTTCTTTTTGTTCTACCGATGAAAGAGAGGTAAAAACCACACTACCGTCTGCGTCTTTTATCTTCGCTTGGCTATCGGTGTTTAGTATAAAGGGATGAATATCCGTAAGATCAATCGCTTTTAAATCTCTATAGATATCTGAAAATAGCTTTACTTTTTGAGTAAAGAATATCGGCAAGTACCCTTCCATTAAAGCATGACGGATGACCCCGCCTGCCTCTCTGCCTTTACCAATCCCTGTAGCATCTGCGATAATCAGACTCTTACCCATATCAAACTGTTTTAAATACAGTCCAATAGCATCTACTTGTTCTGCGCTAAAAGCTTTCCAAAGACCATCTAAGGAAGTATAACGCAATCTATCTCGTACCAAGTGATCGATATTCCCATAGTCCCTAACAATTCGAGTAAGGGCAACTTGGGTTTCAAAAGCTAAGTTTCGAGGTACTAACGTATCCATCACATACGGCGCATCTGATTTAGGGGCATACGGAACTAAAGCACTTTTCGCCTCTGTAAGCACTTTCGTGTCAATACTTGATTCTACTTCTTTTAAAGCGATTTCTTGCATATCAGTCAAGTTCAATAGTAGTTAAAGCTTCTAAATAACTGCGCAAACTCGTATAGCTATAGCGCTGTATGGCTTCTTGTTTTGTAATATCAGAAGCCGTAGTAAGGGTATTTTCTTCTAGGGTAGGGTCATAACTGCTCCAACGACCACGAAGGGTGGCTAGCGCATTGTTCATGCGATCACTATAAAAAATATAAGCAGTTAATTCCTCTGGATTTTCGCCACCTGAATACGGAATTTCTAAATAGTCCTCAATGAGTCCCGTGACATTTTCTTTTTCTTTAAAAGCGTTTTCTATAAGGGTAAATAAATGAAGATAAATACCTGAATAATGATCGTCGTACTGATTAAAATCTATAGCGTTTTGAACACAGAATAGCGTAGCACTATCAGTATCGGTTATGAGTTGCGAGTTATAAAATATCATTTGTTTGCAATTTTTAATTGTTCTACTAATTTTTTTAAAGGATGTAAGTGTGATTTGATCCGAAGCCATAAATCAGGA
>CAKZKZ010000017.1 GCA_937124495.1 uncultured Dokdonia sp.
TCCTAACTACGTGGTATTTTACAACTGCATCTAAAGCCGCACCTGGAATATCAGCAATTGTGTTCCAAGAAGCGTCCGAATCTAAAAGTGCTTGGAAAGCTGCATCTGTTGGTGCAAAGACAGTAAATGGACCTGTGCCTGATAATATAGAAACGAAATTAGTTGTGTGTCTTGAATCTGTTAATGCTTCTACTAATTTTGTGAAGCTTTTGCCATTAAGCGCATGATTAACAACTGTTGGTGGCAACATTACTTTGTCAATAACGTGTACGACTCCGTTTGTAGCCTCAACATCGACGTCAACAACACCTGCATCTCCATTAAATTGTACGTTTGGACTTACTTCTACCTGCAAAGAAATAGCTTCCGAATTAGGTCCCATACTTAATGTACTTACATAACTAGCTGTTAAGTCGGTTGATTTAACAGCACCTGCAATAACGTGGTATTTTAAAACTGCATCTAAAGTTGCAATTGGAATATCGCCAATTGTGTTCCAAGACGCGTCTGTATCTAAAAGCGCTTGAAACGCTGTATTATTTGGAGCAAATACGGTATAGTCAGTTGATCCTGAAAGTAAGGATACAAAATCCGTACTATGTCTTGAATCCGTTAAAGCTTCTACCAGACTACTTAATTCGCTGTTCTCTTGAGCAGTTTCGACAATGTTCATTGGTTCGATAGTATCTTCCGGCTCACAAGAAGTAAAAACCAACAAAGAAAAACTCAACAAAAAAGCTACAAACAACTTAAAATTAGTAATATACATATTAAAATAATGAATTTGAGATTTTAAATTAGCTGTTGTGATAATGGATCAATTTTATCTTCAGCTTGATTAGTAGTTTTGAATCGATTCACCTTTTTAACATTGCTTCTTTTTTTTTGTTTAACGAAAAACAATTTTTATTAAACAAAAATTTAAAAAACTAACAATACCCTTAAAATATTTTATCCGAACAGGAACTTTTTTATATCCAAATAGTGTTTTTAAAACATACTATCATTATAAATAGTATTACTATTAAATAATTCAAAATACAAGCTCTACTCTAAGAGTTTTACATTTTTCAACAAAAAAATAAAAATATGTTTATGATAGGTGCAGGAAGTATGCTACATGCTATTGCTTCTTTAAAAGCAAACAAAAGAGAACGCAGCCATTTTGTTGGAGGAGAGCTGAAAAGTTCTATTTATACAAATCCTCTCGTCTTTAAAAAGTCGAGTAAAGAGATATGTAGCAAAACTGCTAAGCGAGTACAAGTATTACAGACTAGAGAAAATATACGCTTAGGTTTGATCGTTTTTACTGTTTTCAGCTTAATTACAAGTTTTTTCATTCTATAAGCCTTAGCTTTCATTCCTCAAAAAGCTAAAATTCGTACAAAAATTATCGCTAAAACCCATCTTATGATCTTATCAACCACTGAAACCGTTCCTAAAAGAGAAATCACCAAAATTGTAGGTCTCGTACGAGGCAATATAGCCTTTACTCGTAATAAGAGTAGGTCTACGCTGGTCGATTTTATTAATTTTGCAGGAGGAGAAATTGAAGATTTTTCTTTAGTCCAAGCCTATGCAAGAGAAGAGGCTTTAAATAAAATGATTGCAGCCGCAAAAGAACTAGGTGCAGAAGCTATTATTGGGCTTCGTTTTTCTAGTACGGTTATAGAAGGCGTTTCTGAAATTTTGGCTTACGGTACGGCAGTACAATTAGAGGCAGAGGCTTAAAGCCCTTGATCTTATCATCTCTTGTAGTTAGCTTATATAAGGGGAAATTTTATCTAAAAATCTTCCTCTCCGTAATATTCTGCCCAAATATTACGTGTTTCATATAGTTTCACACAATGCATACGGCAATTCGCATCCAAATGTGGTTCTATTTGTTTCCAGATATAATACACCAAATTTTCGGTTGTTGGAGGAGTTCCTTTTGGCAAAAAATTAGGATCAAGATTCAAATTACTATGATCCAAAATATCACAGACCTCTCTCTTAATAATGGTACTTAATTGCTTGGCATCCATGATAAAGCCAGTCATAGGATCAGGTTTTCCCTTGATCGTTACCATTAAGTCATAATTATGCCCGTGAAAATTTTTATTCGCACATTTACCAAATACTTCAAAGTTTTTTTCCTCCGACCATTCGTGTACCCACAATTGGTGAGCAGCATTAAAATTCTCTCTACGAGTTAAATAAATAATCATATTTTGTTCAACGTTTTGTACCTAAAAACTAGTCTCATTTTTGCTAATTTTCCTGGAAAATAGCCAGTCGGTCGTGACGTAATATTTTTCTTTCGCCTGTTCAAATGTATTGCAAGTATAGAGCTACTCTAAAAATAGTAAAGCGCCTCCTATCCTATCGTTTATGGCAACTATTGTAATTCAATTAAAAATTGCAAGGTGTCAACGCCATCGGCATAATCATTCAAAGCAGGGTGTTGCGCCTGCCCTAAGGCAACCGTATTTTGTTTAGGAAGGTTCATTTTGGTAGCAATACATTGTATTTGCTCCTTTACCCCTTCCAATTTTTCTTCTAAATTTTCTATATTCTTATAATATTCATAATGTACAGACGAAATACGAGACAACAAGTTTTCATGTTCCAATAACATCAAACAATCGTTTGCCAAATGAGGCACATTGTTCAACAAATAAATAGAACGATTGTAGTCATAATTATTATTGTATTTATTATGATTCATCAACTCTTTGTGATGGATATCCATCAAGCTTAAGAATGGAGAAAAATCATATTTCTCTGGTACATACAACTTAGCAACAGAACGGCAGCCCAAACCAAAATAAGCAAAGACATCTTCCCCTAGTGCTAAAAGCTCTTCTTCTGTCTCGGTACCATCCAATACCGCAATTGAATTTCTATTCTTTCGGATGATATTCGGATACTTGTTAAAGTATTGCTCAAAATACATCGCTGAATTATTACTTCCAGTAGCAATAACCGCATCAAAGTCTTTTAATTTAAACACAGATATAAAATATGCTGCACTACGAGGGTCTTCTTTCAACAAGAAGGCAATCATATAAGGAATTAGATATTGATCCTTTTCCGAATACTTGATCATCGCTTGATGCCCTGCTACAAAAGTAGTCAAAACATCATGAAAACCAACTGCAGGAATATTCCCAGCTAAGACTAGCCCAATTTTTATAGGGCTGCGGTCTACTTTCAATTCAGGGTAACCCTTCACCCAAGCTTCTAAATGCTCTAAGGTCAAAAACTCCTTCGCAAAACTTTCCAAGGCAGCCAAAGAATTTTCTTTCGTCAACCAACGGTTGTTTCGTTCTGTCTGAGCAATTGCAAGTTGTCTTTCAGTGGTATCTTCTTCTAGGTAAACTCCCAACTTTACCAATAAAGCTAAACGCTCCTTTAATTTCATTTTGGTTCTTATTTTAGAAGTGC
>CAKZKZ010000018.1 GCA_937124495.1 uncultured Dokdonia sp.
CTAAAGAGTTAGTACCTGTTTATCTTCCTGGAGGAGAATTTTATGTTGGGTTAGAAGCAACAGAAAATCAAAGAATATCATTACTGATTCAAACATTAGCTGGAAGCGAGAATCCAGAAGTAGATACTTTTGAAGATCGTGAAAAAATAACTTGGGAAGTACTTTCAGGAAACACTTGGATGGACTTGTCTGAGTATATTTTAGAGGATGATACCAATAATTTCTTGAGATCAGGTATTGTGAAGTTTGATATCCCTAGAGAAATAGATGTAAATAATACAAGACTTCCTAAGGATCTTATTTGGATAAAAGCAAGTATGGACAAGAGTTATGATGCGGTTTGTAAACTACAAGGCGTTTTTACACAAGCCATCTTAGCAACTTTTGAAAATAATGATAATGAGGTATCTCATTTGGAAACAGGTCTAGAAGCAGAAACCATAAGTAAACTCATTACGAGAGTACCTAAAGTTAAATCTGTACAACAACCCTATAATTCATTTGGAGGTGTCTATGAAGAATCTGATTTAGAATATTACAGAAGAATTAGTGAGCGTTTAAGACATAAAAATAGAGCCATTACTTCTTGGGATTATGAGCAACTTATTTTACAACATTTCCCAGAGGTGTTTAAAGTAAAGTGTTTAAATCATACCTCTGAGAATTCTTTTATGGCTCCAGGGTATGTCACATTAGTGGTGATGCCAGATACCAGAAATAAAAATGCTTTTGATATCTACCAGCCTAGAGTAAGTAGAAATACATTGAGTGAGGTAAAAGAGTATATCAATAGTTTAAATACGGCTCATGTAAACGCTTCTGTAATAAATCCTGAATATCAAGAATTAGAAGTTGATATAGCAGTACAATTCTTTGAGCAGTATGACGAAGAGTTTTACAAAAAACAGTTGGATGAAGACATTAAGAAATACATTTCGCCTTGGGCTTTTGACGCACAAAGAGAGATCGTTTTTGATATTTCTTTTAATACAAACCTACTCTTAAATTATGTTGAGCATTTAGAATATGTAGACTATATAGATAGTATTGCGGTATACCTCATTGTAGATGAAGAGATAGATGGGAAGATATCTAAAAAGAGGGTGCTGCAAGGTAGTGCTTCGATTACTGCAGATCCTAAATCTATTTTGGTATCAGCAAAGCAACATCAGGTAACGATTGCTGAAAATAAGTGTAATACTACTAATAGTTTACAAAGTGATAAAAGAGGGAGTGTAACTACAGAACAACCAGGTAATCCAAGTGAACCTACTATACCGAGCACTCCAACTAAACCTACTGAACCAACAACTGGTTTTTAGAGAGTGTACGCTTTCGCGAAAGCAAAAAAAATATTAATTACAAGTACAGACTATTGTTGTCCCGTACTTAGAAAAACATAAATAAATGTTAGAAAATCAGCATATCAGTATACCTAAAAAAGTTGAGACTCAAGATGATTTGGATTTTCAATTTTTGAGAAGAACAGGTATTAATTATATAGAGCAATTAGGGAGTAAACTTTGGACTGATTTTAATTCTCATGATTCTGGTATCACCATCTTGGAAGTGTTAAGTTATGCGATAACTGACCTAGGGATGAGAATGGATCTGGATACTGCAGATATCTTGGCGTCAAAAGATGAAACTAAAGATATTCAAAATCAATTTTTTAAGGCATCTGAGATCTTACCTGCAAAACCATTAACACAACTCGATTATAGAAAATTAATATTGGATATAGGTGACAGTGCTATGGGGAGCAAACTTGTTAAAAACTGTTGGTTAATCCCTAGAGAACAAGCCTTGTATGTAGATTGTAAGACAGGAGATATCGCCTTTGATATTACAGATTTACAAACAGATAAACCTCAAAACTTTGATGTAAAAGGGTTGTATGATGTCTTAATTGATTATGAAGATGACATCGATGATTGTGGGAAATCTATTGTGATATCTGGAACATTGGATCGTTTTCATGATAATAGAAATCTATGTGAGGATCTTATAGAAATAAAAGAAGTTCCAACACAAGACATAGCCGTCTGTGCAAGAATTGAAGTAGAAAATAATGCAGATGAAGAATGGGTGCATGCACGTGTATTAAAAGTAATTAATAATTACATGTCACCAGAAGTTCATTTCTATTCATTAAATCAATTACTAGAAGAAGGATTTGCAACAGACGAGATTTTTGATGGGCCTATTCTTGATAATGGATTTATAAAATCAGAAGAATTAAAAAATAGCGATTTACGAAGTGAAATACGTGTTTCTGATCTTATTAAAGAAATTATGTCTGTAGAAGGCGTAAAAGTAATTAATAATATATCTATTAATAATTGTGATGGGAGAGTTAATGTAGATGACTGGGTTATTTGTGTTGATTACGGGAAGAAGCCAGTTTTATGTGACTTAAGTTCTTTTAGTTATAGTAAAGGAACGTTGCCACTTAATATTAATATGGCTCAAGTAGAAGCTTTTCAGCAACAAATCAAAGAAGAAGAAGCGCTAGCTAGAGAAAATGCAAGATTAAATAAAGAGTTAGATACGCCAGAAGGAACTCCTTTTGATATTGAAAACTATACCACCTTATTAAATGATTTTCCGGATACTTATGGAATAGGAGAATCAGGTATTATATCTAAGTCAACACCAGAAAGACAAGCGCTTGCAAAACAATTAAAAGGGTACTTGTTATTCTTTGATAAAATGCTTGCGAGTTATTTTCAACATTTAGGAAAAGTAAAAGAATTATTGAGTATTAATGGGACATTAAAACGCACCTATTTTACACAAGCCATAAAAGGAATTAATGGTTTTGATGAGTTAGTAGATGATAACTATGAAATGTCTGATGATGATATACTTACTGATACACTTTATAAAGAATTAGATAATAGTGTAGAAAGAAGAAATCAAATTCTTGATCATCTAATTTCAAGATTTTCTGAGCAGTTTAATGACTATACTTTTTTAATGAAAACTCTATACGGAGTATCTGCAGATGAGATTATTCTTAGTAATAAAGAAGCCTTTTTACAAGAGTATAAAGAGATTAGTGCGGGAAGAGGTTTAGGATATAATTATCATAAACAACCAGATTCAGAATTATGGGATACTACAAATGTATCTGGGGTACAAAAAAGGATCGCACGATTATTAGGAATAAGAAATTATGATCGTAGAGATTTATCATTATCGTCAGCGGTTATTAATCGTATTGATACAAGTGGGGATATTACCTATACTTGGAAAGTTAAAAATGCAAACGGTAATATCATATTATCATCAGTAAATGCAAGTGTACTTGAGTATACGGCATCACAAGAAATGTATGAAGCTATATTTCTTTCTATGCAAATAGATCAAGAAGATCTTGATACTATTTTTGCTGGACCGTTAGCAGAAGGAGATGACATAGGTAACTTGAGAGTATGTATTTCTATGTCTGGAAACTATTATTTCAAAGTAATTAAAAAAGAAATAGTAGATGGAGAAGAGGAGGAGAAGATCATAGGGGCTCATAATAATTATTATGAAACTCAAGATGAGTTAAAAGAAGTAATTCGTGCACTTATAGAATACTTCAAATATGAATTTACAGAAGAAGGGATGTTCCTTGTAGAGCACTTACTGTTAAAACCAAGAACAACCTTTGATTATGATCTTCTAGGGATTGGATGTATGGATGTTGATAGTACGTTTAGAGTAGCATTTGATAATGAAACTCAAAATGGATCTGAAGAGTTTATGACTTCTTGTGAAGAGGGGTGTGAAGTAAATGTATTTGATCCGTATTCGTACAGAGTCAGTATTGTTCTTCCAGGATATACGTATCGTTTTTCTAATCCTGATTTTAGAAAATATGCAGAAACTGTAATTAGACAGGAACTTCCTGCACATGTACTCGCTAAGATTTGTTGGGTAGGAGATAGGCAAGGAGATACAACTGCAGAGGGTGATCTATATGATTTTGAGAAAGTTTATAAGCAATACTTAATAGATAAATCAGGCGAAGATGTTGTAAGCTTAGGAGAAAGTACAAGAAAACTTATTACAGCACTCAATAACTTAAATAATATATATCCTCCAGGAAGACTTCTAGATTGTGATCAAGATAGTAGTGATGACTTAAATGGAAAAATAATCTTAGGACAATCAAACATTTAAAAGCGTTTAAAAAAAATAAAAGATGAATACTAAATTAGATAATATAACAGCACAGTATAGAAAGTTCAATGAGAATCAGGCGCTTACAGAAGGGCAGTTGAACGAATTTATAGACTATTTTGAAGATCAAGACCGCCTATCTAGAACACGACTTAGTGGTACAGGTATAGTATGTGGCTTTACAACAACTTCGGCATTTGGAATTGTAAATGTACAAGATGGGCCTAACCAAAATGGACTTGGAATTAGTCAAGG
>CAKZKZ010000019.1 GCA_937124495.1 uncultured Dokdonia sp.
CAACTGTACTTACAAATCACACCTTTTGAGGCGAGTTTAACAGCGATGATCGGATTTTGGACTAAAGTACAACCTACCTACGCCTATTCGGATAGTAGCAAGGAGAAATATAAGCAGTATTCCACCCCTTGTCTTATAGGTGCTATGCTTGCTCAGTATACGAAAATGAGGCAAGCGGAAGCTGTTTTTGAACCTAGTGCAGGTAATGGCCTTTTACTTGTGGGGGCAAAACCGCACAAAACGGTAACTAATGAGATTGATACTTCACGTTTGGCTTCACTTAAATTTCAGCGATTTTCAGAAGTACACGCTTTAAATGCTTCCGAGCCTTTTCCAGAAAAATGGAAACATCATTTTGATGTGATGGTTACTAACCCGCCTTTTGCGAGGTGGGAAGAAGATCGTTTTGATAAAAACCGAATCGTAGCTAAATATTTCAATAAGCATTATGAACTAGCAAGCTTTATGCGCTTAGAGCATTTAATGGCAGGTCTAGCCCTTGATACGGTTAAAGATACGGGCAAATCAGGGATTGTCATTATGGGGCATTTTGTTTATGGAGACGATGGTCATATTATGAGATATGCTCCCTTTTTTAAGTGGCTGTATCGTCACTATAAGGTTGATGATGTTATTAATCTTAATGGGTTTACCCTTTATAATAAACAAGGAGCAACCCCTAGAATGATGCTCATTTTAGTTGGGGGTCGTAAAAAGACACCAAGTATGACCATCCCCACAAGACAAACCCACCCTCAATTAGAAGCCATTATAGATAGCTATCAAGCTCTATGGCTACGGATCAAATCCCATATAGACCCTTTAAAAAAATTAGTAGAACAATTAAAAATTGCAAACAGATGATATTTTATAATCCACAACTCATAACTGATACCGATAGTGCTACACTATTCTGCGTTCAAAACGGTAGCGCATTTGGTCAGTACGACGATCATTACTCAGGTATTTACCTCCATCTTTTTAATCTCATTGAAAAAGCCATAGAGCAAAAAGAAAACGTTTCTGGACTGATTGAAGACTATTTAGAAATTCCTTATTCAGGTAGCGAAAATACGGATGATTTAACGGCTTTTATTTTTTACAGTGATCGTATGAATGATGCACTGGCAACCCTTCGCGGTCGTTGGGGTACTTATGATCCTAGCGTTGAAGAGAATACCCTTACCACCGCCTCGGACGTTAGCAAACAAGAAGCGATACAGCGCTATAGCTACACCACTTTGCGTAGTTTTTTAGAAGCATTAACCACTATTGAACTTGACTGATATGCAAGAAATCGCTAAAAAGGAAGTGATAGATACTTCCGTAGATACAGAGGCGCTTGTAAGTTCTAAAAGCGCACTAACGCCCTATGTCGTAAAATCAGATGCTTCCTATGTGATGGATACCCTAGTGCCTCGCAACTTAGCTTTTGAAACCCAAGTAGCCCTTACTAGAATCGTAAGAGAGTACGGAAATATTGATCACTTGGTACGCGATAGATTACGCTATAATTCCTTGGAGGATCTTTGGAAAGCCTTTAGCGCGGAACAAGTAGATGCTATTGGACTGTATCTAAAACAGTTTGATATGGGTAAGAGTCTGATTATTGCAGATGCAACGGGTATAGGAAAAGGTCGTGAAGCAGGAGGCGTGATCCGCCACAGCGTAATGGAAGGGTATTTGCCCATATTCTTTACCCAAAAAGTAAAACTATTTTCAGATATATACAGAGATTTAAAGGCAATTGATCTAACAGGGATTGATCCCTTTATCTTAAATACGGATAGTCAGGCAAAGATTAAAGATAGTGATGGAAGTGTTGTTTTTACCTCTTTATCATCGTCAGAACAAAAGGAATTACTTACTCACTTAGAAACCGTAACTACTGATAGTGATAGAGCCATTGCCTATTACAAATCTATTGGCAGGGATCTGCCTGATCCTGATACCTACCCTGAACTTACCATTACTCATGTGATTGATCATGTGCCGAATGAATATGATATGATCTTTTCTACCTACTCTCAATTACAATCGGCAGCACCTTATAAATATCTGTGGTTAAAATCTATTTGTGAGCAAATTCAACTAGGAAATTCTCGCTTTAAAGGAGTGGTGTTTGTACTAGACGAATGCCATACCATTGGATCGCATGAAACCCTTATTGGTAAATCCATGTTATCCCTTTTATCCCTATCCCATTCGTGTTGTTTTTTAAGTGCCACCTTTGCTAAATACCCAGAGGTGATGCCGATTTACGCGGGATATACAGCGATAGCTGAAGCCAAACTAAGTAATGATGCTTTTGTACGCTCCATGAAATCAGGCGGACTTGCCTTACAAGAGATTATCTCACCCAACCTAGCTGAAATGGGACAGCTTATTAGCCGTCAACGATCTAGTGAGGGGATAGAAACATTTTATGAGGTACTAGATCAAGAACCAGATCGCAGTTTGCACCGAAAACAAGTGGATCGGATTATAAAGATCATGCGCCGTATTGCTTCTTTTGAGAGTCAATACTTAAATAGTCGTTTTGCTGTTATTCACTCCAAGGCAAAAAATTCAGGCGATAAAACCAGACAAAAACCTCGAAATTTAGGAGTGAAACAAAGTCCTTATTTTTCTCGAGTTTTTGGAATTGTAGATCAAATGTTATTTGCGCTAAAAGCGGAGTCCGTGGCTAAAAAGACCATCGCATTACTTGAGCAAGATAAAAAAGTAGTGATTGCTTTTAAAAGTACGATGGGCGCATTTTTAAATGATTTGCAATTAGGATCAGGAGATATCATCCCTAAAGCAGACTTGGATTTTGTCCATGTTTTACAAAAAGGGCTTGACAGTATTTTTAGCTATAGCTATACTACCATAGATAATATCAAAACACGAGAGCGTATCCCTTTAGAGGATTTACCCTTAGAGGCACAAAAGGCTTATCAGACTTTAAAGGAAGACATTCGTAAAGAGCGATCAGGTCTTATCATATCCCCGATTGATATTTTAATTGATCTTATTACAAAGACCAAGAAATCGAACACCTTGGGAGGACACAAGGAGTCTTATTTTAGGGTTGGCGAAGTAACAGGGCGTAAACAGCGCCTTGTTTTTGATGGAGATCAGGGGATTGTACAGTCCTTTCGATCCAATTCAGAAAAAGCCTTTCGTTTGTTTAATTCAGGAGAATATGATGTCTTATTAATCAATCAAAGCGGAAGCACGGGTGCTTCGGCCCACGCATCCAAAGATTTTAAAGATCAGCGTAAACGGGCATTACTGATGCATCAATTTGAACTTGATATTAATACCGTGGTTCAAATCTTAGGAAGGGTTAACCGTACAGGGCAAGTGGTCTTACCAGAGTATTATTACATCACTTCGGATATTCCTATGGAAGCCCGACTTATGACGATGCTTAAAGCCAAACTAAAAACTTTAGATGCGAATACCACAGGATCACAGAAAACCCGTGATGATACCTTAAAGAGTCCTGATTTTTTAAATAAATATGGAGACACAGTAGCCCATGCATGGATTAAAGAACATCCGGAGCTCATGCCTGATTTGGGCTATCCAAATCATAGTAAAGTAAAAGATGATAACGGGTATTCTCGCTATGTTTTAAATCCTGAAAAGCATGGAGCTATTCGCCAATTAACAGGGCGGGCGGGATTACTACTAGTCAAAGATCAACAAAGCTTATATGATGAATTACTCTCGCGGTATAAAGACC
>CAKZKZ010000020.1 GCA_937124495.1 uncultured Dokdonia sp.
TCCATTAAAAGAAATGTTAAGCAACATCAATCAAATCAACGAACCTATCGATTTAGAAGCTTCTATTATGCAATCTATACGAGAACAAGAACTTGTAAAACAGAAGGTTGCAAACTATCGCAAACAAGGTATACGTGGCTTAGTGCTATCCGTTGTACTAATTATCGCATTGGTATGCATTTATAGCTTTTCTAGTGGCTTTCAAACTTTTGAAACGGCTAGTATCAAATATACCTCTATCATCACCTGTCTCATCGTGCTATTTGCGCAACTAGAAATGGGAGGCGTACCGTTTATTCACCACATCAAAAACAACAAATTATGAAAGATTCAAACACGCATAAATACTTAATTATTAACACCTTAAAAGATTCACTTCATTTAAAGCATTATGTCCTGTGTCTTTTATTTTTAGTTTTTACACTAACGCCTGTGAATGCTCAAATGCGTTCTAGCCAAATAGATAGTTTGGTACGTAAAGCAATGGAAACGATTGATAATACTGTAGGGTTTTCTATTGGAGTGGTGAAAAATGGTGAAATACTTCACGCCAAAGGATATGGACTTACATCCATAAACACCAATAAAAAAGTAACAGTAAACACTCCTTTTGGAATTGCTTCTAATACAAAGGCTTTCACATCTGCCGCATTATCGATATTAGTAGATCAAGGCAAACTGCACTGGGAGGATAAGGTTATAGATCATATTCCAGAGTTTAAGATGTATAATGAGTATGTCACCAATCATTTTAATATTCAAGATTTATTGACGCATCGTAGTGGTTTGGGATTAGGCGTTGGTGATTTAATGATATTTCCAAATGACTCCAACTTTACGATGGATGATGTCATTAATAGCTTTCAACACTTTACTCCTACTTCTGCCTTTAGAACAAAGTTTGATTATGATAATTTACTTTACTTAGTTGCAGGAGAATTGACGGCAAGAGTAAGTGGACAATCATGGGAATCTTTTGTAGATGAACAGATTATAAAACCATTGGGCATGAAAAATTCTTCTGCAAGTTTCTCTGGGTTATCAAATGATGAGAATGTTGCAGTTCCTCATGCGTATATTGACCATTCATTAGTGGCATTAGAAAATAATAACATTCCTCAAAAAATGAATGGTGCCGCTGGTGGTATATGGTCTAGCGCATCAGATATGTGTACATGGATGTTAACTCAATTACATAAAGGAAAATATGGGGTAGATTTAAATACGACGCTATTTTCTGAACAACAGCAGCAAGAAATGTGGGAAATGCATACGCCTATGCATAAGCAATCTGATCCAAACTCGCCATTCAAATCACACTTTTATGGTTATGGACTGGGTTGGTTTGTATCGGATTTTAATGGCTATTTGAAAATCGAACATACAGGTCTCATTGCCGGAATGGCATCTGAGGTAATCTTAATACCAGAGTTAGATCTTGGTATAGTCTTACTAAATAATTCAGAAAAATCTGGGATGCTGAATGGTTTGATTAGTTATGCACTCCTTGATGAATTTTTAAATTTACAAACAGGCATTAATTGGATAGAAATGGCTTCTGGAATGCAACAACAGCAAAGTAGTATGATTGATACAGAAACGGAAGCTATATGGCAACAAATTAATTCAAATAAAAACACAAAAATCAATAAGGAAAAATACGTTGGGGTTTATGAAGATCAATGGTTTGGCAAGGTTGAAATTTTTGATAAGAAGGGTGATTTATGGTTCAAATCCTATAAATCTCCTAGGCTGAATGGTAAAATGTCTTATTACAAAGATCATACGTTTGCTATACAATGGGAATACCAAGATATGAATGCAGATGCCTTCGCTATATTTTCATTAGATGAGAATGATAAAAGTCAAAGTATCAAGATGAAAGGGATTTCTCGTTTTATTGATTTTAGTTTTGATTTTCAAGACTTACACCTACATAGAATCATAAAGAAATAAATGACCATTCTCCCTCTACTCCTATTCTTCTATTCCACATATTCTTTTCGTTATCATTATATTTACAAGAGCCACTACTTAGGCACTCTATATAAATAACTATGAATCAATCTGATAAAATTTTCCCAGAAAAGCTATTTGCTTGTTGGCATCCTGTTGGCTATAGTCATGAAGTTAAAACAGAAGAACCATTTGGTGCTATTCTCTTAGATGAAGCTATCGTTATTTGGCGTACTTCTGATGGTGATGTACATGCAATGCGTGATCTCTGTATTCATCGTGGTACAGCACTTTCTTTAGGATGGGTTAAGAATGATTGTTTAGTGTGTCCTTATCATGCTTGGGAATATGATAAAAAAGGAGATTGTGTATTTATTCCGCAAGCGCCTAATACAGAAATACCAAGTAAAGCAAAGACTCCTACGTATCATTGTCAAGAGAAATTCGGTTTGATCTGGGTTGCTATTAAAGAACCAATATATGATCTCCCAAATATTCCTGAATATGAAAATAGCGATTGGAAATTGGTCAATACAGGGCCTTTTGATTGGAATAGTGATAGCTCTAGACAAGTAGAAAATTTTACAGATTTTGGTCATTTCCCTTGGGTACATCCTGGTTTATTAGGAGATCCTAAAAGACCTGAAGTTCCAGATTGTAAAGTAACCATAAAAGATGCTGTACTGCATTATGCTGTAGTTCGGCCAGAAGCTACTAATAGTGATGATTTTCCTGTTTTTGCAAATGAAGATGTTATCAAACCAGAACGAAGAAGTGTATATGAATTACATCTTCCCTATACAATTGTACTGCGTTTAGGTTGGGGAGGTGAAAAAGGAATGGTCTATTTCTTTACATCACAACCTATTTCTCATAATAAATGTAGAGGCTATTGTATTATTGGGCGAAATTATAATCACGAAGAACCAGATACTATTTTACAAGATTTTGAACAAGTTATTTTTGATCAAGACAAGCGTATTGTAGAGTCTCAAAGGCCACATCAAGTTCCTTTTGATTTTACAGAAGAGCTACATTTAAAATTTGATGCAGTTGCTATGAATTACCGAAGAGCCATGAAAAAACAAAAATTGGATTATTAAGTTTCTATAAAAAAATCAAACATACTAATACATGCATTCTAGTTCAAAGAGCTAATCAACTATATTTCATTAACAAACTCACGTATGAAAATCTTCTATTTGATTCTTTTTTTAAGTGTATCCTCATTAAGTATACATGCTCAAAGCGCTATTTTGATAAAAAATATTAATGTTTGGGATGGTACCAGTACTGATCTACATACGAATATTGATGTTCTTATTGAGGATAACTTAATTATAGATGTAGCAAAGAATATTAAAACCCCTAAAGGAGCTTCTATAATTGATGGAAGCGGAAAAACCTTAATTCCTGGACTTTCTGACGCACATGTACATCTAGCATTAACCATGGGAATGAGTACAATCAGAAACGAGGCAGATTGGATGTATACGGCAGTAAGAGCAGCTAAATCTGCAGAGAATTTTTTAATGTTGGGTTTTACAACGGTTCGTGATCTAGGCGGGCCTTCTTTTGGTATCAAAAAAGCGGTAGATGAAGGCTTAATTCCTGGGCCACGTATTTATCCTTCAGGAGCATTTATTAGTCAAACATCTGGTCATGGGGATTCCAGAAATCGTAATGAACCTAGTACATATTGGTCTGGAAATCAAATGCACTCTATAGATGCACTTGGTTGGTCGTATGTAGTTGATGGGGAAACGGAAGTATTAAAAGCATCTCGAGAAAATTTAAGAAAAGGAGCCACGCAACTTAAGGTGATGGCAGGTGGTGGCATTGACTCTGAATTTGACCCCATTCACTCCATACAATTCACTTCTAAAGAATTAGAAGCAGCGGTTCAAGCCGCCGCCGATTGGGACACTTATGTTGCTGTTCATATTTACAACCCCAAAGGCGCTATACGTGCCTTAGAGGCTGGTGTAAAATGTCTAGATCATGGACATTTAATCAACGAAGATGTTGTCAAGTTAATAAAAGAAAAAGATGCTTGGTTAGTACCACAAACCTTTTGGACTACAGCACCTACCGATTTTTGGGCACCAGGAATGGACGAAATTCCACCAAGACTACAAAAAAAATTAACGCCTGTCTTAGAAGGAACGGTACATGCTATGAATCTTGCAAAAGAATATGGAATAAACATTGGTTTTGGAACAGATGCGTATGGATCTTTAGGTTTTGAAGAGCTGGCTTTAACAGAGTTTACGGCTCGTACACGTTGGTTTACACCTCTAGAAATACTCAAACAAGCAACTTCAGAAAATGCACGCTTATTGTCTTTATCTGGTGAAACCAATCCTTATACTGAAGGAACATTAGGCGTTATTAAAAAAGGAGCTTATGCCGATTTATTAATATATGACAGTAATCCTTTAGAAAATATTGAAGTCATCGTAAACTATGAAAAACATTTAAAATTGATTATGAAAAATGGAAAGATATATAAAAATGAACTTTAAAATTCATTTCATATACATTTCCACTTAACTCCTATCATTGATTATTTTTTTAGTATACGCTTCCGCGAAAGCGCAAAAAATATAATTTACCCCCTATTTTGAAGCACATTTCTTTGCAAAAGATGTCAATCGAACCATATCAATAAAACGCCTTGTCTCGCCTCTCATAACACCAACAATACTATGAGATGCTATTAAGACCCTTTTTACAGGCTTCTTTTCTTCCATAGACATGCTTTTGATCATTTCCTTTGCTTTTTGAAACCCCTGTGTTTCATAAATGGCTAAAACCGATACCGCATTTTCCTCATCTGTAATTTCTCTATATTTTGGAGTATGGCCCAATTGCTTGATCATAGTTTCTGCTACCGTCCATGTAGACCAAGGGTTCTGCCCTGTTACTAGATTTTTATCATAACTGACTTTTTCTAAATACATAGCACCTTCATTAAAACGTGCTCCCTGAGCAGTAATCTTATCCTGAAGGAGAAATGGGAATATCAATTCGGCATCAGATATCAGTAGCAATTCTTCTTTATTTGTAAAACCGCTTACTTTTCTATTTTCCAAAAGTGGACGGCCATTGTCTAATGTTACATTGACCAACGCTGCAGGCCCATGACACACAGCTCCAATGACTTTGTTTGCCTTCTGATAATTGCTCAAAATAGCTTGAATGTCTTTATTGTCTGGAAAATCAAACATAGCACCTTTTCCACCTACAAAAAATATGGCTTCATAATCATCGGCGATAACGCTATTTATGGAAATAGTGTTGCTTACTTTAGATTGCGCTTCAGGATCATTTAAAAAGGCATAGTCAAAGGGTCCCATATCATCACCATCTATAACGACAGGTGCTTTTCCTCCTAAGGGACTGGCTACATCTACCTCAAACCCATTAGCTTTGAATACGTAATAAGCTCGAGAAAGCTCGGTTAATTCATACCCAGTACTTTTATCACTACTCCCCATGATATCGGTGCTCGTTACTACCGCTAAAATTTTGCCTCTTGGTGGTTGGACGTTTTCAGATAGGTAGGGTAAGTCTTTAATTAAAGTCGCTTCTAATGTGAGATCTTTGTCTGGGATAAGACTCATAAACCAAACGCCAAATAAAAAGAGTATTAGAATTAAACTACCTATGGTGACGAGTGTCCATTTAAGAACACGATACTTTTTAAACATATATTTTCATTTTAAATGTTAGGCTAAATAAAATAAAGCCCTTGAAAAATGCTGTTTAAATGATAAATCCGTCAGACTAGTCTATTATTTTAACACTAATAAACTACCACTATACAAGTATATGAGTTATCAAACCACAAAAGAAAAATCTCAAATCCCAAAAAACATATGACACAAACATTAGAGAATTAGTCTCTCAGAAATTAAAAATCAATGACTAATCGCGTTCCTATAACTGGACGGTGTTATTTTCTCAAACTTCTTAAAAGCGGCATTAAACGAAGAAAGGCTATTAAAACCCGTATCATAGGCAATAGAAGAAATGGTATACTTTAACGATGTTTGATCGTTCAAAATCTCTTTTGCTTTTTGTATTCTATAAAAATTGATCAGACTATTGAAATTCATTTGAGCATTGGTATTAATACTTGCAGAAATGATGTGTTTGCTATGCCCCGTTAATTCTCCAAGTGTATTCAAAGATATATCTGGACGCATAAAAATAGCATCTCTTTCCAATACCGTTATGATCTCCTGATACACAAGAGAATCCTCATCAGTGGTTTCAAATGATTTTGAGCTTAGTGTATGAATTTTTAGTTTATAGGCTACGAAAGTAAGCGCGTATATACTTATACTATACACAAGCGGTCCTATGATATAAGGAACTTGATCTTCAAAAATATTTAAGACATACGATATCCAAATAAAAGTAATACCAATCAACACATATCGTAACCAGATAAGAATACTTTCCTGTGCTTTTGTTTTTTTAATTTCTAATAAGGAAGCATTAAACCTATAAAGAATCACCCCTGCGGCACCAATATAGAACGCTAGATGAATGTATATCCCAATGAGAAGTATGTATGCCCAATGTTTTCCATGTACGACAAACCAATACTCTGAAATAAAGAGACTCATGATCATCACGCAGAGAAAGGGAATTGCATGCAGATAGTTGTACCTGCGTATTTCAAAATTTGGACGCAATAATGATTGTACATACCCATAAAGTATCGGTCCGATCAATAAAAGCATTGATAAGCCCAAGAAAATAAATAAGAACTCTAGATTTTCACTAAACTGAAGTACAATAGATTTACCAACCCTCAATGCCATTACTAACAATAGAGTGGCTAACAACACATCTGATAGGGTTCTTTTGCTTTTGATAAACTTAAAATAAATAGATACGATTAATCCGTGAATTAATCCAGCACCACAAATAATTATAAGAAGTATATCTATCGTATTCATACATGATATTTTGATCTGTATATAAAACGATTGTGCCTATAAATTGTTACAGCAATTTAGGTAGAATCAATGCTAAATTTTTAATGATTACCTATGAATTTATAAATCAGTCAGACTCGATAACAATCTTAGTATACATTCACTTTTAATAGGCATTACTTAGTGTTTTATTAAATTCAAATCATTTTAAAATGAAAAAACCAATCATTTTTTTATTAGTATTATTCTGTATTGTAAATGCTACTGATGCTCAAGTAAAATATGAAACTTTTGAGTCTTCAAAACTGGGAGAAACACGCGAACTCAAAATACAGGTACCAAGAGGTTATGAAAATAATCAAGACAAAAAATACCCATTGTTTGTTGTTTTGGATGGTGATTATTTATTTGAAGCCGTAGCAGGAAATGTAGATTATTATTCCTATTGGGAAGACATGCCAGAAGCAATAGTAGTTGGTATAAATCAATTAGATAAACGAAGAGATGATACTAATTATTCAGAAAAAAGTTCATTACCACTAGACTCTGGAGCAGATTTTTTTGAATTCGTAGGTATGGAACTTATCCCTTATTTAGAGAGAACATATAGAACAGAAAATTTTAAAGTTGCTATTGGCCATGGGGAGACTGCAAACTTTATTAATTATT
>CAKZKZ010000021.1 GCA_937124495.1 uncultured Dokdonia sp.
CAAAGATCTAAATCAAACTCACATACATTTTTATATGTGTCTTTCGAATGAACAATTAGTCTATGTAGAAAGATTTCTTTTGCTTCACGATGTTCGTTTAATACATGACTAAGAAATATAGGAGTTATACTTATATCAGAAGCAAAGTTTTTCCTTTTTTTATATAGGGTATCTACATAAATAGTTAAAAATTTTGGAAATAATGACTCATAATGACAAATAGGGTTATTTAAATATTCCTCCATCTTGTATTTGAGCTGTAATAACTTTGCAACTTTAATTTCATTTTCAGACCTTGAACTATATCTTTTCTCTCTTGCTTTTAGAATTAGATCTTTTTCCTTTTTTCTTTCAGAACTTGAAAAATTTCTTGAATCAATCAGATACTTAAATTCTTCTAAATCCTTATTTACACTTTTCTTATTCATAGTCGTATTTTATAATTAATTGAATTAATTCAACTCCATCTAAAAAGAGACTTCTTCCTGCTTCTTGCATGAGATATTCTTTTTTGTAATGATTAACTAATTCAGTTTTTGGTACTAACGAAATACAAGCTAAATCTCCAAATAATTTAATAGATTGAATTCCAGCAAACGCAATCAGGTTTCCAGCAATATTGGTATATTTTTTAGTATTCCCTCTGTTTTCGATTGAAACAGCTAAAAGTCTTATTTCTATTCTTGATTCATTGTGTAATATATCAATAGAAATAAGTCCTAAGATTTCATCAGTTCTTTTTATTTGTATTTTATATACTTGAAACTTTTTCTCCTTTTTCCAATCAAACCAAAACTTTGATTTTGTAATTGAATTATAATCTTTCACATTTATAGGAATTATTTCTACATCATAAGTTTCTCCTGTTAATCTTTCTACTATAGTCATTAATTAAAAATACAAAAAGTATGCCATTTTTGTATAAACTTATCTTAAAAGTTTACAGAAAATGTAAATTAATAATGTTTTTACTCAGTGGATTGTATTAAATAGTCTTATGTACGAAACATAGCGTAAAAAAGAAGGCAAATATTAGCCCTCTTTTACTATTCACCACTCACTCCTCCCCATAATACCTCCTATGCATCTCATCAATATACTTTGACACATCATCTCCATTATGAAACTCCGGTGGTGTCACTGTTTTCCCTGTTTCCCGAGAAGCTTTCTCAGCTAACGCGCCTGCATGCATTTTTTGAATTTGAGAGGCGTGCGGTTGTATTTGAATCGATGGATTGGCTACGGGAGCAATGACTCCTTTCATCGGGTCATCGGTTCTTGGTTTTGTACGTGTGCGTACATCTGTGACATCTGGAGCGGCTTTATCACGTTCGGTGAGGGGTGGTAAATCAAAGAGGGTTTCAAGCGTAGCCAAAATGGAGGTATGATCTAATGGAGTTTGGCTTTTGGTACGAGATACGGTTCCTGCTTCGATCCATGGAGAAATCAACACGGTAGGTACGCGAACGCCAAATCGGGTAAAGTCAAAATCAAATGCTAGTGATTTTGCTGGAGGAGACACGGCATTTGTAGGCGGTACCACATGATCGTAACAACCTCCATGCTCGTCATACGTAACGATCAATAAAGTATCTTTCCAATAGTCAGATGATTTTAATGCCTTGTATATTTCAAGAAGATAGGCATCTCCTAAGGCAACATTATAGTTGGGATGTTGGCTATTTCCTTTGGATCCCCAAATAGGCTCCAAGAAGGTATAGCTTGGCAATTTTTTATTAGTTAATGCGGTTTTAAATTTTTCAAAACTTCCTGTCTGACATCCTGATGGATACGGTGTTTGGAGATCTTGACAAAAAGAGAGGGTATATGGATTGCCATTATTTCCAAAAATTCCCCAGGTGAGGTTATGATCGGTTAAATGTTTGAAGATACTTTTTGCACTGTATGATTTTACCTCGTCATATAAATAGCCTTGTGAGGTGCCCATGTGCGTAAATGCTCTGTTTGGGAGTGTTTCTGTGGGCGCAGAACAATACCAATGATCACACACCGCATAGCCTTTTGCAAGGCCAGAAAGCACAGGGAGCATTTCTGAGGTATAGACCCCCATAATGTCTTTAGGTTGTACTTCTTCTAAATCTGGAACTTCTGAGGCATGGCCTGATGGAGGAGGTGTTTTGTACCATTTTTTATAGGCATCACTGTGGTATTTGTGATACGGATCAGGGGATTTTTTTCTCTGTATAGGTACTATAAAGGGATCATCCTTCATTTCTTTATGCTCCAGTGGGGCATTGTTAATGGTACTTTGAAAATCACGAACGAATCCTTGGTTGTCTTCAATACCTTCTGGGAAAGGAGGTTGTCCAGCACCAAAAAGCTGAAAATTTGTATTGGCAAAGCCTTCTCCTGGATCTTTCTGCGGCATAAAATACGCATACGGATGGTCTTTATTAATGGGAAATGCCTTGATCTCATTCCCATCGTTGTCAGGATTACTTTCTTTATCTGTTAAGCCTTCAAAAGGGTGTCCTAAAGGAGATCTATTATTGTTGTCTTTGTATAAATATCCCAACATACTGTCGAAAGAACGATTTTCGAACATCATAACAACAACATGTTTAAATTTGGTAGGATCGGTTATCATAGGAAATAGGAATTATAAGGTGAGGCATTAGATATGTGGGATACGTCTTAAATGAATTAAGCGAATCAGTACTTTTGATATTTGTAATTTGTTATTTTTTTTTTGAGATTTCTATGGTCTATTCAAATCCAATATGAATATTAAAAGCAAGTACCAGGAATGGGTCTTTCAACACAATCTCCATCTCCAAAACAAACGGTTTCTGTTTCACATCCTCCATCATCATCTACCGTGCAAGAAATCACACTTAAGAATAGTATTGACAGCATCATAAATTTTATGGTGTATTTCATCGTTGTATTTTTTAGTTTTAGAGCAGGTATTGGTAATGTGCTCTTGTTTGGTTAGTTAGACCGTTAAGCATCTAATGTAGCAAATAAAATTCGAATATGAAATCTGCGAAGTTTTTATGTGTTTTATACCGTGTTATATTTTGTTTGAAGTGTTGTTTGTTAATAGGTAGGGAAGTTGCTGGGTTCGCTTTCGCGAAAGCGGGGAGCACTTCGACAGGCTCAGTGTGATACTACCTATACACTTCTACATCGCTATGCTCTTTAAAAGCGAAAAAAGGCATTAGGTAGTAGAAATCAGGAATGAGTTTTAAAAGGTATCACGAGTCAAAAGAGCCACAAGTCAGAAGAGCCACAAGAATCTAGACTTTTGTGATTTGAGATTTGGAATTTTATTTCAAGACAATTTCTACACGTCTATTAAGCGCTCTTCCTTCTTCTGTTGTATTGATGGAAAGCGGCGATAATTGGCCCACACCGTGCGCAGAAATTTGACTTATTGGAACATTATATTTGCTTGTTAAAGCATTTAATACTGCTTTGGCTCTTTTTTCGGAAAGTGTTTGATTAGTGGGTAACGAGCCTACGTTATCTGTATGGCCTACGATATAGTAGTCTTGGGATGGGTTTGCTTTTAAATAGTCCGATAAAGTTTCAATAATCGCATAGGATTCTTGAGTAAGCGTATCGCTTCCAAAATCAAATAGAATATTATGAAAGACTTCTTTTCCTTCATTTTTAATTTTCTCATCAATAGACGCAGCTGACACTTGATCTGTTTCCATGTCTTCTCTTTCTACGATAATTGCTTGAATAAAAATATTGTCTGTTAAGCCTTCCCATGATGATGCGTTTTTATGTATTAATAGGGCAAAAGTGTATGTTCTCCCATCGCGTTTTCTTCTCGCCACAAAAAAAGCATCGTCTGCATTAATATTTTTTGCGGTAGAACTAAAAGCAAAACGAAAATAACTTTTTGTTTTAGTGTATTGGTAGTTATCTAAAACTTCTTGATTTGCAAATATTTTATACGTACGTCCGATTTTAGAATTTCCAGCAATGTCTTTTTTGCCAAAAGCAGAATATACGATTTCAAAACCACCATTTTTTAGCGCTTGCTCATAGTTGCGTTGTACCTCAAGTACAGTAGCTCTTTCTGTATTCTCTATCCCATAGATAATACTCGTTACTTTGCCTTCTTCTGTAATTTCTTTATCTGCTTTCCAACTTCCTTTTTTGTATTCTATTTTTGATGCAGGAAATATTACGTGATTAAACTTTGATTCGTCATACGCAACAATACAACTGTTTTTGTATTTACTAATGAGTGGATGATCTACTGCACCAGCAACATCTGGACAAATGGTTTTTTGCGAAAATGCAACACAAGAAATACAGGCAAATAGTAGCGAGTATATAAATTTCATAAGTAAGGTGTTTTTTAGTGACTATCTCCCAATGTTTTGATAATCATTAGAATTGATTTTTAGGTTTGATTTTTCTATTGATAAACAGTTCATCGTGATGGTTTGTGGTTTTCTTTTAGATGTTTCTACCATGACCATCTCCATAGCCCAACCATCTAAATCATTCATCCATTCTTGATTATTGTTTTGATTTTTCTTTGTATTGTAAAGTGTACTTGGGAAACGAATATCAACTTCTTTTGTGACCCAAACC
The DNA here is from genome assembly GCA_937124495.1 of uncultured Dokdonia sp. Taxonomy (GTDB): domain Bacteria; phylum Bacteroidota; class Bacteroidia; order Flavobacteriales; family Flavobacteriaceae; genus Dokdonia. Next base: position 4,579 of record CAKZKZ010000021.1, read on the forward strand.
GTAGCGGTCATATCTTCTCCTGCTATTTTATATTCTTGACAGCTATAGCCTAATATAGTCTTAGAATTACCTGTTGTAGTAATACTAAACGTAGGCTCTTCGGTCGTTGTATCATCGGTTTTGAATTCTACGCCCATTTTCATTTTCTGACCCTCATTTTCCATAAACGTAAACATGGCCTCACGATCAACATCAAAAATGGTCATAAAATTATTTTTCACCTTCTCAGTTTTAATAGAAGTCCCAAAAAAGTTTCCAGAATCTGTTAAGTAATAATCAGCATGCATGGCTTCTTTTCCAGAATTTATTTCCATTTCTACTTTATGATTAAAGGCATAACTTTCTGCTGGTGCTACTTGTGATAGCCCAGGCATGCCTGCCTTTTTGTTCTTTTTTCTTTTTTTATTAAATGTAGAATCAAAAGCTTTTTCAGTTTCGCGTTTCGTTTTTTGTTCTACTTTTCGTTCTACAGCATTTTCAGCTGCATTTTCTACTTTCTTCGCTAGCTTTTTAAAAAATTGAGCATTAGAAGTTCCTGAAAAGCACATCGTAAGTGCGATAAAAAAAAGTATTTTTTTCATTTTTAATGATTTAGAATAATACATGGAGATTTATAGAACTTGAACTATTGCTTTACGATCTAGGATAATTCATTTGTTATGTATAGTAATTGGTTATGAATGTGCAATAATGTTCTTTTCGTGAAAACGAAATTACAAGAAAGTTGTATTCAGAAGATCTATTTGGGGAGGTGATTATGAGACTTGTTGCGTCATTTCGCGAATTGACCTCCTGTAAATATACAGGTAATTAGCCTGTTATGCGGGAGATGAGTTTGTAAGGTGTCTCATTATATGTAGCAGAGAATACACGTTCAAAACTTTTTTTAGAGCCAAATCCACAGGCTTTAGCTATTTCTTCGATTTTGTAACTTCTAAATATTTTATCATTTTGAATACGATGATAAGCATATTCGATTCTTAAATCATTTACAAAGACGGAAAATGATTTTTTATATTCTTCATTGATGTAATGACTCAAATAGCGTTCAGATTTTATTCCGCTATCAGCACAAAAGGATTTTCTAGTAATATTAGGTGTTAAGAATAACTGTTTGGTCTTAAGTTGATCAATGGCCTTTGTTATTTTCTCAATTTCATGATCACTAATCACAATCTTTTTACCAGGAGTTTTTTCAAGTATGTTAGGCGTTTCTTTCTTTTTACTTTTAAAATAATAGTACACCCCAACTAAAATGAAGACTATAAGTATCGCGCCAAAAATCAGATAATTTCTTACATTTTTAGTTTTAGCAATACTCAATTCTCTGTTTTTTTCTACCGTATATAATTCCCTATATTTTTCAATAGAAAAGCTTAAAGAATCGCCAACAGCTTCATTATACATTTTATGATAGGTATTGGCTTTTTCCTGATTACCTAGCTTTTCATAAACGTCTATTAGCTTGGTTGCTGCCACCTTAATTTGCTCTGGATCTTTTGTCTCTATGGTCAGTTGTAAGAATTCATCAAAATATGTAGTAGCTTCTGTCAAAGAATCTTGTTGTATTAAACAATCGCCAATCATCGAGTAGGCATAGCTTTTAGCATTTAAAAAACTAGTGGTATCTCTAATTATTTTAAAATTCTGTTGCTTACACAATTCATAATTTTTATTGTAAAAATTATACTGCATTGCAACATGGTTTTTCAGTTTACTGTCTTCTTTGGAAAGGCTTGTGATTTTATATGCTTCTGTGATTGATTTGCCAGCATTTACATCATCTCCTAAGTCTAAATGAAGTTGGGAGAGTAGAAGGTGCGTTTGCACCATTAAAGAAGTGTCCTGACTATGCTCGACGACTAAGTCAAAGTATTCAATAGATTTATGATAGTCTGTAATGGCAGAGTATATACAACCTATCATAAAATTGAATTTTACTCTTTGCTGTTCATCATCTATCACATCTAATGAATTGAAAGCATGTTCTAACGCCTCATTATACGATGATTGTATAAACAACACTTTTACCAATTGGTAATTAAGAGCGCTCTTTTTTTCCTTTTGATTGACTTTATCTAGATTGGTATGAATATATGTTTTGGCCGAATCTAATTTTGCCTGTGAGATGTAGTAATTTATTTTTTGCTGAACAGCGTCGGTATCTTGACTCATACCCATATGGGTGATCAAACTAAAAACAGCAAATAGGATGTATTTATATCTCATCATTTGAAACAAAAATCGTGTTACTTTCTCAACCCACCAATTTTTAATGCATTTTTCATATCAATAGGTATACTTTGTTGTGATAGTTTACTCCAATTGATATGCTCATTTTTCTTTTAAGTTTACTACATAATATACCTTTTCATTACTTAGATATAATGGTTTGTGTCAAGCGCAGTGTGTTAAAAGTGGTTAGTTTTTCAGATGAATATAAAAGTAAATTCTGTGTTTTTTTATTCCGCTTTCGCGAAAGCGTAAAAAGGTTGTTTAACGATGTATAAAAGCAAATGCATTAGTTAGTTGTTCAATCTGTGTATAATATCTTTCAAAGCAATTTTTGCTTCCTTCATCACAGGTAGGAATGGCCAAATATGAGGCATGTTTTCACCTTCCACAACTTCTAAAGTGATTTTTGCTTTTTGAAGTTTATCGACAGTTAATAGCTGATCGGGATATGTGATGTCATGTTGCGCTAAGTATAAAACAGTAGGAGGGAACTTTTCAAAACTCCCATATAGTGGAGAGATCATTTCATTTTTTAAGTCATGATCCCCAACACACATTTTCTTTGCACTAAGCACACCAGCTTTTGACAACATAGGATCGATAGGGTCTATGATGTCTATTTCAGGGTTAGACATTGTGGCATCCATAACGGGGGAGACCAGAATGATTTTACGTGGTAATTCGCTGTTTTTTTTAACAAGCCTTTGCATAAGACATGCGATTAAAGTACCACCTACAGAATCTCCAATAAGTGTGATTTGTGAGGGTTGATAATGTTCTAATGCATTATCGTATACGGAATCTATGTTTTTTGATATTTCAGAAATGGTATGCTCGGGAGCTTTTGGATAATCACACATCCAAATGGTATATTCTATTTGTTTACTGATTTCTTGTATGGTATCCCAATGAAGCTTTGTAGGCCCAGAAATAAAAGCGCCTCCATGAATGAAGATTAATAGATTATTGGATACTTTATCTTTTTTTACTTCAGTAATTCGGGTATTTGAAATATCGAAGTTACGCACCTGATTTTGTTTGAAAAAAGCACCTTTTGAGTGATGAATGTCCTCTTTTCTTATTTTCTTATAATCGATGGGGTCTTTACTAAAGTTTTTTTTCACCCCTTTTAACTTAATAATGAATAGTGTAATGTAGTATGTTATACTTTGTTTCATTGCTAGTTTTTTAATTGCGGGGCGATAGCCAAGGATTTTATTCCCTAGGCTTGCCTCGAAATGGAAAATTATAATGTCCTAATTGATACCTCGTGTGCTCGCATCGAGGTAGTTTATTTCTTTTACCGCTGTACCAGTAACCTTTATTTTTCCACCAAAGGGCAGTGCTTCTGCTTGGTATATGGTTCTTGCAGGGCGTTTGTCTTCAGGGAATAACTCCATATATAGTTTATTTATTTCAGGTAGATCATTTAGGTTGTCAAAGGCGATATCAATAAAAACGATATCCTCTTTCTCAAATTCGGCGCTTTGTATAGCAGAGAAAAAATTAGAAAAGGCTAAAACACCTTCTTCTAAGGCAGTTCCAGAAACATACTCCCCTTCAGTATTTACAGATAATTGACCACTAACAAAACACATATTATTCACCACGACAGCATGACTAATGGGATTTGACCAGTTAGGAAGTCCTTCGCCTTTTGTAATATATTTTTTAGTATTCATATGCTTGTTTTATTCAGGCAGTTTTTTATGGTGCGTTGCGTTGTCTTTGACTTTATTATACGGATAATTGAAATAAACTTACAGTCGCATTATGATAGTGGGCAGGTAAGCCTGTTGTATGTTTTAATTCTGATAAACCTAGAAAGTCAAAGCCACATTTTTTATAATAATTAATTAAGCCTATATTTTCTCCAACGGTGTCCATTCTTACATACTTTTTGTTTTTTTCTTTAGCAAAGCTTCTAGACCAGGTTACGATTTCGTTGACCAAACCTCTGCCTTTAAAATCTGGGTTTGTAGCGATTCGATGAATATAAATAGCAGGGTCTTCATTTCTTTCTTGCCAAATTTGAGGATCACTTTCTGCAGTTGCCCAAACGCAAGCGATTTGGTTATCAATGACAATTTTCCATTGCCTTTTCTCATGAATTTCTTTTTTAACCAATGCGCGATCAAACTCTGGCCAAGTAACAACAGATTTCATTTTCTGAAAATCGGTTGCTATTTTATAGAGGTCAAATATTGTATTGATATCCTCCATTTGACTATTCTTTATTTCCATATCTATGATATCATTAGAGTGTTCTTCTGCCTAAAGATAGTAATCTCGGCTATGAAGCATAGCATGTAAAAAGATATTGTTCTTTCTAATTTTAAAAGTCAAAAATCATATTTCGCGAAAGCGGAATACTTTATATGCTACACTTTATGTATTAATAAAAAACAATTTAACAGATATTAGCTATGTTTTATTTGTGATTTTGATTGATTTTATAAAAGGATTTCTATTTGAGTTCATTAGATTATTCATCTTTTGAATACTCTAATAGATCACCAGGTTGGCAGTCTAATGCATCACAAACAGCATTAAGAGTACTAAACCGAATCGCTTTTACTTTTCCAGTTTTTAGCTTAGATAAGTTTGCTAATGAGATATTTACAGTTTCCGATAATTGGTTAAGTGACATTTTTCGTTTTGCCATCATAACATCTAGGTTTACAATAATTGCCATAGCTTATACAGTGTCTTCTAGTTCTTTTTGATACTCAATTCCTTTTGAAAAAATAGTAGCAATAACATAGACTACAGCAGCCATGAGAATAAATGCTTGACTGTCTGCCCAGAACTGGCTGAGCATATCAATATTATACCCATGATGTTGCAAATTTCTAGCGCCTTGTCGTGCTAAATAACTTAATAGTCCGATAGATAGTGTGTAGTAGCTAATTTGTAAAATCTTCTTTGAAACAAAATTGCTGAATGGTTTTGATTCGCCCCAGTCATGAGATCTATCTACGTGCCAGTCGCTAGGTATATCAAACGCCTTAACTACGTGTGTATTGTAATCCCA
>CAKZKZ010000022.1 GCA_937124495.1 uncultured Dokdonia sp.
GTGTATATAAACGATAGGCTTGTACCAATGTCGTATTATAAGCCTGTTGTCCAGAGCGCCATTCTCGTGCGGCTTTCTTTTGAAAACGCAACCAATTACTCATAAATGTAAGCGGTAATGCATACCCTTTTTTCTGTGCTTCGATCATAAAATGCCCCGCATAACTGGTTCCCCAAGCATCGGCATTGGTTTCCCCTTGCCAATATCCGAGACCTCCATCTGCATTCTGAAAACGCCCTAAACGCTCTATACCTTTTTTAATATTCTCCTGTGCTTCTCGCTTTTGCTCGTAGGTCAAATCAAACACATCATCCATGAATAATTGTGGGAAAGCACCTGATGTGGTTTGCTCTACACAACCATGTGGGTAACGGATTAAATACTGCATTCTTTTTGTAAAATCCATCGGAGGCAGGGTAGAAAACTCGATTGCAGATCCATTAGATCCTGCTACACCAAAGGTGGCATAATCAATAGTCAGATTGCCCGATGCTGGCAATTCATAATCGGTTACTTTTTGTGTGATTGGATTTGGATTTTCAACGTCTATTTCTACTTGATACGTCGCTCGTTCTCCATTCCCTTCGGCAATAATCTCTATCGTTTGAATATCATTTACAGCAGTGACATCAAATTCAAAAGGAACAATTTGCTCTCCAATAGAGGAGAATTTGATCGTCTTCGTCGTGCCCTCCGTAGCTTTAAATGCCGCTGATGTTTTGACAGTAATTTTAGCTTGTTTTATTTTAGACTCCATCGCAAAGACGGTCACTGGCAACGTCACGTGTTCTCCCGGAGATAGCTTTCGCGGAAGCGAACCTAACACCATTAAAGGTTTGCGCACAGGAACTGTTTTTTCAGAAGTACCATACGCAGACGCCTTATGATTTCCCGCCACAATCATCGCACGTACAGACCCGACATAATTAGGCATGTCTAAAGTGTGGGTTTTGGTTTCATTTTCGCTTAAAGCGAAAGGACCTAAATATGTTACCATAGGCTTAAAACGTTCTGCTTTTCTATTTTTTGCAGCTGCCGCAGCGTCACCCCCTCCAATGGCATATATATTATCTACACTTCCTGAATAAGCACCAATCACATCATCAAACATATCAAAGGTTTTCACACCTAATGCTTCTCTACTGTAAAAATGGGTATGAATTGATGGTGTTTTGTAACGTGTCAGATCCAACAGTCCTTCATCCACTACAGCAATGGTATAGGTCATTGCTTTTGCATTTGCTTCACTGACTTTGATGGTATAAGACTCCTCTGGCTTGAGTACATCTGGCATCGTCATTTTAGGGGTAAGAATCGTATTTTGATCTTCGACAAGCAAAGGAATCACACCATACAAACGAATAGGTAAATCGTTTTTAGTTTGTTCATGGGCTTGAAGTAAAGAAATATTCACATATACATTAGGTGCCATTTCTGATGTCACCGGGATTTTAAATTGTGTTTCCCCATTTTGTGTATCTACCCACCAACTATCTAATACTTGAGTTCCATTTTCTAGACTTACTAATGCACGCGAACTATCACCAGACGGAAAGGTAATGGTCGCATCTTCTCCTACTTGATATTTTTCTTTATCTGAAGAGAAAACAAGCATTTTAGCACTTTCTGAATCACTTTGAAGGCCGCTCCAATTACGATAGAAATATGCAATACGCCCTGTGGCATGACCACTTTCTTTATCGATTACACGAATCAAATAACGACCGCTTTCTCTTTCTGGAATGTTAACCGTAAAACT
>CAKZKZ010000023.1 GCA_937124495.1 uncultured Dokdonia sp.
GTATTTAGCAACCGTATTATATTCGTCTTTACTAGGCGCTAACCATACATTATTGTTTTTGTAAACGGGAAGATCACGAGCCGTATATCCAAAACCTAACGGATGTGTTAGATCAAGATCTACTTCAAAAATAGCACCTCCAAGGCGTTGTTTTCCTCGATTAGGGCGAGCGTCTACATAATTTTTACGCTCTGCTACATCGGTGGTGTCTTCTTTCTTTTCAGTGAGTTTTCCAGTAGCTACCTTTTTGTTGATTGCCCAAGAAGAGGCACGGCCTATAGTAATCAATGTATTCCCCTGCGACACCCAATCTTTGATATTACTAATGGTTCCTTCAGAGAGCTGACTGTAATTTCCAGAAACCATAACTAAGGTGTTATAATCACTTAAATCTGTAAAACGAAAGTTATTCATCAGTACTTTGGTAATAGGCATGTGTACACGTGTGTCTAATAAATGCCATACTTCACCAGCTTCATAAGAACTCGTTCCGTTACCGATAAGCATCATTGCTTTCGGGGTGTCTACTTTGGCAAAGTTGCGACTTCCTAAATCAATTCCTTTGACGCTAAAACCAGTGTTAGTAGCATAAATAGGAACTTGAAAACGTTGTTGTGCTTCAGAAACTATCGTAAAAACTTCATTGGTATCTAGTGATTGCCTACTGACAGGAATCATAAGCGTTCCATAATTAAAATCGACAGTACCACGTTTTGTTTTGGCTGTAAAAGGCTTAAACGCTGTAGAAACGATAATTCCTTTTTGCTGTAGATGGTATAGTAGCGCTGTGGCATTATAATCATCATAATTGATTAAATATGCATAATTCGTTTTAGAAACAGGAGTGACCGTTGCAAGGTTATCAGTACTTGTGACTTCATTTTGTAAACTCGGTGTACTATTTAATCCTTTAGCTCGCATATTATAAAAATTGGTCACACTCCACGCACTTGCATCATAATATACACTATCGCGATATTTACTATAGGTTTCAAAGAAGGATTGTACCATACGTTTTTGTGGTTGCACTACGGGAACTACATACCTGCCATCTCCTTTTTTATAGGTTTTGATTCGGTGTAAGAGGAGTTTGTCTATAAAGGCTTTGGTGCGATTACGATCTTTGGGATCTCCAAATTCGTAGGCGGCGGCTTGATCTGTTTTTGCTTTCGCGAAAGCGGAAACAAAGAAATTTTGTTGATACTTACGTAAATAGGCTTTATTCTCAACAGCTGCTTTTACAGTGGCAAAGCTGGAGGTGTACTGATTCCGAATGGTAAATGGAAAAGAGATCGTCCCAAAATCGGTGTCTTGTAAATGCCCTCTACTACTGGCTTGTTCAAAGAGTAATGCTAATGCACCTTGTAAATCGGGGTACGAACTTCCATAACCAGGATAGGTGCCATCAAAGGCTTCTTTGGTAAAATAAAAAGAACCAATCTCATCCAATGCATCTGAAAAATAGGGAGCAAAGAGGTTATTAAGGTCTTCATAATTTTCTTTAGGCATAATAGGGTCTAAACTTCCTATTGGAAGCATCGGTTCAAAAAAGTGGGTGCTGTTGGTGCCCATCTCATGAAAATCGGTCACCACATTTGGATACCACTCATGATACCAGTTTAATTTACCACGACTCTCAGGATTGATACCTAGTAGCCAGTCACGATTTAGGTCAAACCAATAATGATTGGTACGTCCGCGTGGCCACATCTCCGTATGTTCGGCATCACTATTATCTGATACGAGCGGAGCCCCTTTAAAGCTATTTGCCCATTGTGTATGGCGATCACGTCCATCAGGGTTAATGGTAGGATCTATAAAAATGATGGCGTCCTTTCTATAGGTAACTATATCTGAATGTTCAGAAGCAACGAGGGTATAAGCAGTGAGTAAAGCGGCTTCAGAACTAGAAGGTTCATTACCGTGTACATTATAGCCTAATTGTATAAAAACAGGCACTTGATCATAATTAGTTGCTTTTTGTGAGGTATTGGAAAACGCAAGATGTTGTTGTTTAATACTTGCTAAGTTGCTGTGATTGGCTGGCGTTGTGACGGTAAACATCACTAGTTTTCTGCCTTCATGAGTACGACCATATTCTATCATGGTTGCGCGGTCAGATACTTCGGCGAGTTTTTCTAAATAAGAAACAATCTGGTCATGACGTGTATGTTGATCTCCAATACCGTAGCCCAAATACTGTTCTGGGGTAGGAATGTTTTGTTGAAAAGGAGCATATTTTGCAACGTAGTAGTCTTGCGCTTTCGCGAAAGCAGATATCAAAAGAATAATTAGGAGAAGTGAGCGTTGCATACACATAGTTTTAGTAGACTAAAAATAAATAAAAAAGAAGAAGATCACGCTGAATATAAGTTCAATTATTTTTTTATATGACTGTTTCTTGCACGATCTTTGATATTGATTGTTGAAAAATTAAATAGTATATGCGTCTTTTACTACTTTTTCTCTTATTCACTCTACCTATTTTAGGACAAGATATTGTTCCAGGAACCATTATTTCTTCGATTGCTTTAGATGATACACAATCTGAAACGTATGCATTATACCTCCCTAGAGATTATGATGAAAATGGAAGCTATCCTGTGGTATTTATTTTTGATGAAACTGGCGAAGGTGATCTTGCGGTACAGCAATTTACGATAGGCGCAGAACTCACCAGTAGTATTATTGTGGGAGCTAATTTTGCCATTAAAGATTCCTTGAAAGCAGGACTTAAGCAAACAGAAAAATTGATTAACATCGTCTATCAACGCTATGCTATAGATGATACAAAAATTATTCTTGCAGGTAGAGGAGATGGCGCTTTGGTTGCGACAGCTGGGGCTTATACAACTCAGAAGATAAAAGGAGTTATAGCGATCAATGATATCTATCTTGATAATACGATTTTTCGTAAGAACTCTGGGATTCGTTTGACGTTGATTTCTGGAGATGAAGGTCCTAAGTATTACAAGTTACGAGGGTATCAAAATATATTACGTAGCAGTACTAGCTTTGCAGGATATTATGAATATAATGGGGGAAATGATTGGCCAGAGGCTGGATTCCTATCTGCAGCAATGGTGGATATTTTACTTACAAAAGCAGTGTCTCAAGAAGTAGTCCAAAAATATTATGAAAGTGACCTTGCTTTTGGTGAATTGTTATACAGACAACAAAAACATTTACCAGCGTTTAGTTTTGTACAAGATTTAAAGAAGCAATATAAAGGTCGTGTTGATTTAGATTTACAAAAAGAATTATTAAAAACGATACGTGGTAATGCTACATTTAGAGCAAAACGTTCCAGAAAAACGGCTGTAAAATATGCCGAAATTTTACTAGCAGAAGATTTCCAATATTTCCTGAATGAAGATTCCAAAAATTCTTATTTTGATAACTTAGGATGGTGGAGTTTTCAAATGAATGATTTGGATGAAAAGATAGATAGCACGGCGGCTAATAATCAAGAACGCAAAGCATCTATTCGTTTAAAAGGGTATGTAAAAACACTAGTAGATGACAAATACAAAGAAGTTTTAGGTAAAAAGCCTAAAATAGAGCAGTTACTATTTATGAATGTACTGCGTACCTTGGTAGACCCTACAAATCAACAAGCTTTTATCAATGCCATCTCATTAAGTGCTAAAGATGGAGATGTCAATGCTTCTCTATTTTATCTAGAAGAGCTCCTTAAAAGCGGATTTATAGATTATGAACTTCTCTACAATATAGATGGTACTACTGCCTTGCGAATAGGCGAAGAGTGGAACGCTATTGTAAAAGCATATCTCGGGAAGTCTAAATTTCATTAAATTTCTATAGACGAAGTTTGTTATTAATTTATCCGTACTTATACGGGTATATATCTTTTTTGGTTTCTATATTTTCGTAACTTATAGTCAGTTATATAGTTGAAATATATAGCTGTAAAACCATCAAATATGAAAATCCGTACCCTTTTAAGTACTTGTGTGCTTTTTGTAGTTCTGTATAGTTGTAAATCAAATACAGATGCTAAGACTTCTATTGAAACAAAAGAAAAAGAAACAACGAAAGTAACTGATGATGTGGTTACTCCTATTTTTAGCTTTTCTTTTGTAGGATGTAATCGTATTGATAGACATGATCAATCGTCTAGCAATCCTTCTACGGCAAACATGTATGCTTTAGAACGTATTTATGAAGATATGGATAGCTTATCTCAGAAACCAGAATTGTTCTTTTTTCTAGGAGACTTAGTTCTTGCCGAAAGCGATACTACAAATCTTGATTCCCAACTTAATGCTTGGGAAAAACTGTAGGATGCTAAGCCTATTAGCAAATCTGGAAT
>CAKZKZ010000024.1 GCA_937124495.1 uncultured Dokdonia sp.
ACTGAAATCAAATTATCTAAAGATTACAAGTTGGGGAATACAACTATAAAAGCTGGAACATACTCTTTATTTACAATTCCTGGAGAAAAAGAGTGGACAATCATCTTAAATTCTGATCTTGATGATTGGGGTGCTTATGCTTACAAAGAAGCTAATGATGTTGCTCGTATTAAAGTTCCTGTAGCTAAAGGTGATGAAGAATTGGAAGCTTTTTCTATTGCTTTTAAAGCTGTAGATGCTGGATACCATTTAGTAATGGGGTGGGGAAACACACGTGTTGAAGTGCCTTTTTACAACTAAAAATTTATTTATATATCACAAAAAAGCCTTCCATTGGGAAGGCTTTTTTAGTTTTAAATCGCTGAGGTTACAACGGCAAAAGCAATCTAGCAATTCTTGCTTCCCATTTCTTTTCTATATCTCTATGTATAGAGTGATTGGTTTCTTTATCAAAAGCTTTTTGCATAGCACGACGCTCTTTCTCAACTTGCTCATAAAGATCTTTTACTTCTTCCTTAGAGTTAGATGTAAAATTATACGATTGAATACGTGCATTTAAAATACGTGCATGAATCTCTGTAATATCAAAATGAGTTTGCTCATGCTTTAACAAAAGAGCTGTGGTATCTTTTGCTCTATACCAAGAATATTCTGGATAAAAATGAGCTTTTACATAGGTTTCTTTTTTATTCAAGACACCATTACCCGCTATCACATATGATTGACTCATTCCGCTACTAGTACTAGCGACAAAACCACCTCTTCCATTAGGCTGACCTTTAAAATCGTCCCAAGACAATGTTTTATTTGGCTGCCATTCGATGCGATCAGGTACTACCGTAAATGAACATAGGATCACTAGTGCTATCAGAAGTGCTTTAGAAGTCTGTTTCATAGTATCAAGTCTTTTGTTTTTTCTTTCGAGCGGCTGGAAAAAGCACATTGTTTAAAATTAAACGATAGCCCGGTGAGTTAGGATGTAATTCTAATTCTGTTTTTGGATCTCCTACACGATGACGATAATCTTCAGGATCATGTCCTCCATAAAATGTAAAAAATCCTTTCCCTTTAATTCCGTGTATGTAACGTGCTTCATTATTTGTTAAGTTTTCGCCCATAATAAGCACATTGGACTTCATCACTTTTGAATCATACGAAGTCGTTTGCCCCATAAATCCTTTAACAAGTGCCGTATGGTTTTGACACAACATACTTGGAATAGGGTCCCATTTTGCACTATATTCTTTTAGTGTAAAATAATCGGTTTCAAAAGGAATACGACGTTTACGTGTCATATCAATTGATGAAAATTCATAAACGGTTGGAGAACGCTCTAAGGTAAAATTTTTAAAGGCAAAAGTTTTACTAAAATCAACTTTCGCCTGATATCCAGGATCTGAAGCATCTCCGTCAAACATAGGTTCGCAGATATCTATTCCTTCTACTGCAAGAGCAATATCAAAACTATCGGTTGCACTACACATCGCAAACATAAAACCACCTCCTATTACGTAGTCTCGTATCTTTAGAGAGACATCTCTTTTTTCTTCAGAGACTTTATCATAGCCAAGTTTTGCAGCCAATGCTTCGGCAGCTTTCTTTTCTTCTATATACCACGGTGCTGCTCGGTCCGCTCCATAACACTTCCCAGATTGTCCCGTACAATCTTCATGCTGCAAGTGTCACCCATCATATACAATTAAT
>CAKZKZ010000025.1 GCA_937124495.1 uncultured Dokdonia sp.
ACCAACCTATCTGGATACAAAGCAATGCTCCGATTATAATCTTAAAATTCAAACGCATATTGGGCAGTTTCTTGATTAATAGGAATTTCTATTGTATTAGATTCTACAGCTCCACTACTAAGTGTTAAGGAATATGCGAATATAGCTGTGGTGTTTTGAAGTGTTTCTAAAGTAATAATCCCCGTGGGAGCAGGCAATCCTGACTCCTGTATTGTATTACTTATAGATTCTTCTCCAGATGGAAATCGAAATTGTTGAATTCTGGTAGCATAGGTTATAGAATAATCTAGGCTTCCTTCTATCTCGGGAACATCCACAATTTCTACTTCCAAGGTAGCACTTCGCTTTAAAGTTGTATTGGGCAATATAGTTGTCCTACTAGCTATTGAGTCAAGTTGATAAATAACAATACCATACTCTTGATTGACAGAAGATTCTCCAAATTGCTCATCACCATTTATGACCACTGCTATTTCATTTAAGGAAAGCTCTGGGTTTAGAGAAATCAGAGAAACTTCTCCTTGAGTATCTGTGCTCCCAACTCCTATAAGGGCTTCAAAGCCTTCAAAAGAAGGAAATATGAAAAACGCAACACCAGTAGAAGTATCACGTAAAGAAGCATTTACATCTATATCAGAAAGAGGTTGGTTCTCTTCATCTGTTACTTTTAATTCAAAAGCAATTCGGCTATTGTTTTCTATAGAGTCACAGCTTATTAAAGAAACATATAAAACTAGAAGTATGAATGGTATTTTTTTACACATATTTAATAGATGTATAAAAACAAGAAGGGTTGCGTAGAAAGGTAATAATTCTGAATTCTTACAATCCTTTTACCCAATTTGAAGGGTTCAGTTTTGTCTTGTTTTTTTGAACTCTAAATTTGAGTATTGCTTTGCCACTGAATGCATTAACACCAACTTCTCCTATAGATTGCTTAAAGTCAACCTTGTCTCCAACTTTTACGCTCACTTTTTTGACGTTAAAATAAATCGTAATGTAATCACCATGACGTACATATACAGCTAGATTACTTCCTGAAACATTTTGTATTCTTAATACCTCTCCTTTAAAAACAGCTCTTACTGTTTCATTTGGCGCAGTTTCTATATCTACACCGCTATTTTTAAGCGTAATATTAGGAAGTGTAGGGTGCCTAGAGGTTCCAAAACGCCTAGACACTCGACCTCGTTCTACTGGCCATATTAGACGTCCTTTATTAGAGGCAAAATTAGAAGCAAGACTCGCCTCTTCTGGCGTTAATGCAAATCCTTTATTGGTCTTAGATTTTCCAGCTTTTACATTACTTGCAGCAATAGCATCTGCAATAATCTTATCAATTTGCTTATCTATCGCATCCGTTTGCTGTTGCTTCTTTTTAATTTGCGCAGCATATACGTTTGATTTCTTGCGTATTTCTGCTACTAAAGCATCTTGTGATTCTTTTTCTTTGTCTAATTTTTTCTTGGCAATTCTATTTTCTGCAATGAGGGTTTCTTTATCTTTTTTCTGCTGAATAAGAGCTGTATTCACCTGCTGTAATAACGCTGCTCGTTCTTTTATTTGCTCTCCTTGCTTCTTACGGTAATTGGTATATTGTTTCATATACTGCATACGCTTATAGGCTTGTTTAAAGCTTTCGCTAGAGAGTAAAAACATGATCTTACTTTGTCCGCTTTTACTCTTATACGACTTTTGAATCATAAGGGCATAATCATCTTTGAGATCTTTTAATTCATCTCTAAGATTTTCCATTTTATTGAGATTTTCATTAATCTCTTGCGTTAAAAGGTTCGCTTGACGATTGGTTACTTTTATAATATCAGATCGCACTTTGATTTGCTGATCTAGGTCTTCTACTTGAGTTAGTAAAGAGATTTCCTTTTTTTTATTGCTTTCGCGTAAGCGTGTTAATTGTTTCATTTCTGCAATCAGAGAGGCTCTGCGCTCTTCTAGTTGCTTACGTGTTGGCTTTTGAGCATGCGCAGTCTGAAACCCTCCTAAAAGAAGGCCTACTATTAAAATAAGGATATATCTTACTTTATTAGAACTCATCTAGCGCTATCTTTTTATACCCAGAAGGTATTGAAAATGGAAATCGTACTGGAACATCTACTTCAACACTTCTATATTCTATATCTATGTTGGTTGGATCTGTATTTTCGAGCACCTGAATACCAATATTTTTAGGAAACGGTTTTCCTTTTACAAGCTGATGCTCTGCATAATTTACATCTAATGAGAGATGGTCTTGTGGTTGTGTAACTTGCTGTTTTTTAATTAGAAAATCCTGAGGCTCCATATAAAAAAAGAGGTTCAATAAATCTAATTGCTTTTTAGGTGTCAGCTTATATAGACCATCTACTTGATCTACTTGATACTCTCCATCTCTAAGATTATATACGGTTTGCCCTATAAGTAAGCGTTGTAATTGCTCAAAGTTCATCTGGACACCAAAATATTGACTGAGAAATGAAAAATCTCCTTCAAAATAACGCCTATTAATTTTCTCATAAAAAGAGACCTTTTCAGGAGTAATCAATGCTTTTGCACCCGTAATTCCTAAAATGGAAGCACTCATCCATATTTTTTTATCTTTTTCTATTCTGATATTTACCGTAACTGTTTGTCTCGTTTTTCTATCTTCATACCGCACTCTTGTGCGTGCTACAAGTGTTGTAAAATCAAAACTATTAGCATAGTAATTCTCTATAAGGCGAGCTGTTGCAATGTCTTCTGTAGTTGCCTTATTGGTTACTTTTTTTGTGCCGCCACAGCTAGCAAGTGTACTAATCACAAGAAGTAAGAGGAGTCGTTTCATTTATTATTTTGAACTTTTAAGGCATTTGCCTTTTCTATATACTGCTGTCCTTTTGTAGTATTGCCAATACCTATGTAGGCCTCTCCTAATTGCTGGTAAAAATCGGATTCCATTTTTGTGTCATCTATAATATAATCGACCCCAATCTCTAGTTGTTCTATAGCATCTTTAAATTTAGATAATCTGTTTAATGCAACTCCGTGGGTCAGATATAATAAAGGTTGGGAAGGATATAATTCTAATGCAGATGATGCTATTGTTTCTGCATTTTCATACGCTCCTGTATCTAATTGTATTAACAACATACTTTTGATAATTTCTATATTTTCAGGATCGTTTTCTAGTGCTTTTTTAAGGTAGGGTAATGCTTTATTTTTTATTCCTTTTTTTATAAAATAACCAGCTAATTTTTGATAGATATTTGCATCTGTTACTTGGGAATCAAATATTGAAATAGCCTCCTCCAGTTGCCCTTCATATTGAGGATTTCTATCTACAAAAAGCAGAAAGTCATTTAATACTCTATGCTTTGCCTTAGGTGTAATTTTCTTACTCTTTAAGACATTTTTCATTGCTCCTATTGCATCATCTGTCTTTCCGTCTTCTAAATACAATTTATAAAGTGCAAGATTGACCTCATCTGCATTAGGATTAATTTCTTTTAATTTTAATGCCGTATCATAGGCCTTTTTAGTTTCTCCTTGTTCGCTGTAGAGATAAATGAGTTTCAGATAATCTGCCTCGCTTGTTGGATTGCTCGCAATCTTTTTTTCAATGGCGTCTGTACGTCCTTTTTCGTTTCCAGAAAGTTTATAGATACGATCCCGTAGTTGATCTCTGTATATATCTCCTCCCTTTTCTGTGTCTAATTCATCTATTAATTCTAGCGCAAGATCATATCGTTTTGTGACGGTATAGATTCGCGCAAGATCTTCTTTGTATTGTAAATCAAACGTAATGAGTTGTTTTACTATTTCCTCAGCTTTCTCATAATTTCGATTCTTGTAATACACATCATACAAGGCCTCTAAAACTGGTTCTTGATTCGGTTTTAGGGAGAGTGTTTTAAGAAAATCTTCTTCAGCCAAATCATATTTTTTAAGAGCTACATGATTTTTCCCTCTCTCAAAATAAAGAATTGCCTGGGTAGGCTCCATTCCAATACACTTATTCAAAGCGGCAATTGCCAATTCATGGTTTTCAATTCCTTTTTGTTTCAGTGCTTCAAAAAAGGTTTCTTGAAACTCATCAGACACATCTCCAAGATCATCTACATTTTGATCTGCAAATGGGGTTGGGTCTTGTGCATATATATGCTTTCGCGAAAGCATACTCAAACACAAAAACAATACGAGTATGTACTGATTTTTCTTCATTGTTATTTTATATTGCCTTTAAAGGCGTACTATTCTAAAACGGTATAATCACCTAAACTTACTTGGGTGTATGTACCATCGTATTTTACGTGATTTCCTATCATCGCTTGATCTAATTGTGCATTTTTAATCACACTATTAGTGTGAATCAAACTAGTTTTTACTGTACTGTCTTCAATCACCGTGCCAGCTCCTACAGAAACGTTAGGACCTATGGTAACATTGCGTAAGATTACATTTTCTGAGATATAACATGGCGGAATAATACTCGCATTCTCTAAAACAGCAGTATCTGACACCAATTGTTCTTCTCCATCATCGTGTAAAAACTGAAGCATTCTACCATTGGTTTCTACTGTAACGGCTTTATTTCCACAATCCATCCACTCATCTACCGTACCTGTTTTAAAGATACGACCATCTGCCATCATTTTTTTAATACCATCATTAATCTGGTATTCTCCTCCATTCATGATATTTTCATCTAGGATTTCCTGAAGCTTATCTTTAAGAACGGCTACATCTTTAAAATAATATATTCCGATAACAGCTTGGTCAGAAACAAAGGTTTCTGGTTTTTCTACAAGCTCTACAATTTCTTGTTTTTCATTTAATTTTACAACGCCAAATGCTTCTGGGTTATCAACCTTTTTGGTCCAAATCACACTATCTGCATTTGGATCTAGATCAAACTCAGCACGTATAAGTGTATCTGCATACGCAATCACAGCAGGCCCTGAAAGTGACTCGGCTGCACTCATTATCGCATGACCAGTTCCTAATGGCTGATCTTGACGATAAATAGAAGGTGTTGCTCCTAGACTTTCGGCTAGGTCTATAAGGCTTCCAACGACTTCGTCTCCAAACCAAGCTGGATCTCCTAATACAAAAGCAATCTCTTCTATGGGTTGGTTTAATACTTTTGCAATGTCACGTACCAATCTGTGTACTATAGGTTTTCCTGCAACTGGAATTAATGGTTTTGGTACTGTTAAACTATGTGGGCGAAGGCGACTACCGCGTCCTGCCATTGGAACTATTATTTTCATATAAATGCCCGCAAAGACGGGTATCTTTTTGATTAGTTAATTAAAATTTCAAATTGACATTTCGATCTTTACATATTTCTTTAAAACGATCTGTCTTGTTTTGTTCTTCAAATAAAGTATATAAATAACGCATTACTTTTTCTGCATCTGCAGCATATGGCGATTTTGAACTTTTATATAACCCATATGCATCAATAACACTATTTAATGAGTGCTCTAGCTTATTTCTATTCATATAGACTAAAGAAAGTCCATAATGCCCTTCAGGATCATCTGGATACGCATTTTTTAATTTTGTATACCAAAATTCAGAGCTCTCAAAGTCTTTTTTATAATTATAAGCAACTGCTATATTCATTAATGAAGCTCTATTTAATGTATCTATTTTTATAGAGTTTTTATATGCTTTTATAGCATTATCATAATCGTGTAATTCTCTATATGTTCTTCCTAAATTATCCCAAGCAAAAACGAATTCATCATCAAGAGCTACTGCTTTTTTATAAAATTTTAAAGCCTTTTTATAATTTCCTTTTCCACTCTCTTCAATCCCTTGATTATAAAAATCCATGGCTTTATCATTTGCAGAATAGGAGTTTAATTTTTCCTCATCACTAGAAAAAGTGATTTTTTTTAATACTTCACATTCATCTACAAGCACTCGCTGCATATCGTCATAAAAGGCTTTAACGTTTTCTACCGTATTTAAGTCTATATGCTCTCTAACTCCAGAGGTAGAAACTCCTTCTACAATACATTCTGAAATATGGTTGTTTTTTTCTTCTAATGATATTCCCGTTGGAATTCTAACCATACAAGAACATGCATTATTTGTAGACCTTATCAAGTACTCATCATAAGTATTTTGTTGGGTTATATAGCTTTTAAATACTTCGCAATCTTTCTCTAGTATTTTAACTGCTTTCTTTGAATCTTCATCAGAAATTTCGTCAGAACTTCCATCTGTATTTAATGTAATTGTTGAATCTTTATCTGTAGGTAATCCAGAAAGTAATGCTCCTAAAACACTAGCTTTATAACAGTCATTAAATTCTTTTTCAAAATCTTTAGATAAATCTTCTGGAGATGCGTTTTCTAGGCATTCACAGGTAATGGTTGCCATTACCTCTTCTTTCTTTTGTTTTTCTGTTTGTGCCTGTATATTTACAATTACACAAAAAACACTTAAAGTAAGTAGTTTTTTAAAAACACCTTTCATAATTTATCTTATTTAGTTCCTGTACTCCCGAAACCTCCAGCACCTCTATCGGTTGTTGAAAGTTCAATAACTTCTTTCCATACGGCTTGCTCATGTTGTGCAATTACCATTTGTGCGATACGCTCGCCATTTTCTATAACAAAAGGCTCATTAGATAGATTGACTAAAATCACACCTACTTCACCTCTATAATCTGCATCTATAGTTCCAGGTGCATTAAGGACTGTAACGCCTTTTTTTGCTGCCAAACCACTTCTCGGGCGTACTTGTGCTTCTACACCTATTGGAAGCTCTATAAACAGTCCTGTAGGCACAATAGCACGTTCT
>CAKZKZ010000026.1 GCA_937124495.1 uncultured Dokdonia sp.
CAGCGCTTTCATCTGTATCCAAACTTGTGCGTGTTGTGATGAGATTGGAGCCATCAAGAATTTCTACTTTGACTGTGTTAGGAGCAGAATCTCCTACATTTAAAGCGACTACTTTAACTGTAGTGAATTCTTTTGTGATCTTAATGGGTATTTCTTTACGCTCTCGTAAAATGGAATAATCTTCTAAGATGAGTTCTCCATCCACATATAAATTAATACGATCATCATCTACTTTTCCCGCATCATATATTGAGATCACTACATTTTTTGTCTTCGTGAAAATGTTGAGATTCTCATCTTTTTTTACCACACTCATTGTGAGGGTGTCTAAGGAATTTTTAAGATTTATTTTTTCTTTAACCTCTTGACTTATCGCTTTTGATTTGAGTATTTTTTTCTGTGCTTTTACGACACGTTGTTGTATTTTTTCTGCATTGGTCATAATAATCATACCATCAAGGCAAGGAGTGTTATCTTGATATAGGCCTTTAAAATCACCGCTAAATGCGTTGTTCTTTTTCAAATTACGGATTTTACCTGTAAAGTTGACAAGACAGAAGTCTAACTCAGTAATAGGAGATTTTGTATATACAATGTTTAATTCTTTAAAAGAAAATTCATTGGCATCATCATTATAGACTCCCTCTATGTGAGACTTTGTTTCATGCGGACCTCCCATGTCTGCAATAGAGTATCCGTTTATGACACCGTCTAACTCTTCAAAGTCTAATTTGTATGATATAAATGCAGAATCATTCAATTTTATAACACCTAGGTATTCATAAGTATTTTGTTGTGCAGAAAGCTGTTGAGAAAAAAATGCAGTAACAAAAAATAAGAAAAGAAGTTTTTTCATAGAAAAAAATGACTATTTTAGAAGTGTCTAATTTAATCAATATTTATTATGAAAATTAAAATTATCCTTTCTTTTGCGTTACTTCTTTTTGCTGTAACAAACACGTATGCAGGTTTTCCAGTAACTAGAGCTGTAGAAAATGTAAACGTTACAATCACTGCAGATGAGGAAGTAGAAGCTATTACATCTCCAGCAGCAGGTATTGCTGGAAATGATATGTGGGTGGCTGCTGCTCTTTGGTTCTTCTTAGGAGGATTTGCAGCGCATAGATGGTATTTAGGAAGTCCAATAGGATGGAATATCTTATTCATCGTTACATTAGGTGGACTAGGTATTTGGTGGCTTGTCGATGGGATAAACATCCTCACAAGAAATTGGGACGGACTATAATCACCTTATTATATTTTAAAAAAGCCCCTTGAAATTTCAAGGGGCTTTTTATTTGGTGTTTTTTGAGTAGTTAGATTTTAATCTGCCTGTCAATTTGTTGATCTAAGGAGATAAATGTTTCTGTTCTGGATACTCCGTCAATCGCTTGAATTTTCTTATTGAGTAAATGCATGAGGTCTTCATTATTCTTACATAAAATTTTAATCAAAATAGACCAATTTCCTGTCGTGTAATGGCACTCGATCACTTCTGGAATATCTTCAAGTTGGCGTACTGCACGAGCATTGTTTGCAGCTCTTTCTAGATAAACCCCTATAAAAGCCATGGTTCGATATCCTAATACTTTAGGATCAATGATAAATTTTGATCCTGCGAGAAGACCTGATTTTTCTAACTTACGCAATCGCTGATGGATGGCAGCACCAGAGATTCCTACTTTACGGGCAATCTCAAGAATGGGCTTACGGGCATCCTTCATGAGTTGACGTAAAATAATTTTGTCTATCCCGTCGATGATGAGTTCGTCGTTTTTAATTTTCACAAGGTTGTTTTTAAATGTTTTTTATTCCTTATAAAGGAATATTTCCATGTTTCTTTTTAGGGGTTTTTACTTTTTTATTTTCTAACATACTAAACGCTTTTATTAATTTACGTCTAGAGTGCTCTGGAAGGATTACTTCATCTATAAATCCGCGTTGTGCTGCTCGGTATGGATTTGCAAATTTTTCTGCATACTCGTTTTCTTTTTCCAATAGTTTTTGAGCAGGATCATCAGCGGCTTTGATTTCTTTTCTAAAGATGATTTCACTGGCACCTTTGGCTCCCATCACAGCAATTTCTGCACTTGGCCAGGCATAATTCAGATCGGCACCAATGTGTTTAGAGTTCATGACATCATAGGCTCCTCCATAAGCTTTTCTGGTAATTACAGTGACTCTTGGTACCGTTGCTTCGCTTAATGCATAGAGTAATTTTGCGCCGTGTACTATAATTCCATTCCATTCTTGATCCGTACCTGGAAGGAAACCAGGAACATCTACGAGTACTAACAAAGGAATATTAAAACAATCGCAAAAACGCGTAAAACGCGCTGCTTTTTTAGAGCTATTTACATCCAATACACCTGCTAAGAACATAGGTTGGTTTGCGATAATACCAATACTACGGCCGCCTAGCCTGGCAAAACCTACAATGATATTTTCTGCATAGTCTTTATGGATTTCGTAAAAAGAATCTTCATCTATAATTCCTTTAATGACTTCGTGCATGTCATAGGGCTTATTAGCACTATCGGGTATAATGGTAGCAAGTTGTTCACGCACTTCATCTTGTAAGGTGAAAGGAAGTTTTTTGGGAATTTCTTTATTGTTCTGTGGTAAGTAACTTAATAATGATTTAAGGTCTTCTAAACATTGTGCATCATTAGCAGATGTAATATGAGCGACTCCAGATTTTGTCGAATGCGTGCTAGCGCCTCCTAATTCTTCTGAAGTTACTTCTTCATTGGTGACTGTTTTTACTACGTTAGGTCCAGTGACAAACATATAACTGGTGTCTTGTACCATCATCGTAAAATCGGTCATGGCTGGAGAATACACAGCACCTCCGGCACAAGGTCCCATAATGGCAGATATTTGAGGAATCACACCCGACGCTTGTACATTTCTATAAAAGATATCTGCATAGCCCCCTAATGAGCGCACACCTTCTTGTATACGAGCTCCTCCAGAATCATTAAGTCCAATTAACGGGGCGCCAACTTTCATGGCAAGATCCATAATCTTGCATATTTTTTCGGCATGTGTTTCTGAAAGTGCTCCTCCAAAAACGGTGAAATCCTGTGCGAAAAGATAAATTAACCGACCGTTTACGGTACCATATCCAGTTACAACACCATCTCCATAATATATTTCTTTTTCCATACCAAAATCTGTGGTACGGTGGGTCACTAAGATTCCTATTTCTTCAAAAGAACCATCATCTAATAGATAATGTACGCGTTCTCTTGCGGTTAGTTTTTTCTTTTCATGCTGTCGCTCAATACGTTTTTTACCTCCGCCTAGATGCGCAAGTTCAATTTTTTCGTTAAGTGCTTTTATTTTTGAATCCATAGGTTTATGAGGTTGGTAGGCGTAAAATATGTTGCTCTTGAATATGTTGCTTTACGGCAATAAGTGCTGCAATTTTAGCTTCTTCTTCATATTGTTTTTTTAATGCTTCTGGTGAGTAATAGTTTTTTACAAAATGGGTGTCAAAGTCACCAGATCGAAATGCTTCGTGTTCACACACAAATTTCCCAAAAGGTAGGGTGGTCTGAGCACCTACTACTTTGTAATCATCTATTGCTTTTGATAATAATTCTATCGCTTCTTCTCTGGTATTGGCATACACAATGAGTTTGGACAGCATAGGGTCATAATAGATAGGAATATCCATGCCTTGTTCAAAACCATTATCTACGCGTACCCCTTCTCCTTCAGGAAGGATATAGGTTGACAGATTTCCTACACTAGGTAAGAAATCATTGAGAGGGTCTTCTGCATAGACACGAAGTTCTAGCGCATGTCCTTTTATAGATAAACTCTCTTGTGTAATCGGTAACACCTCACCTCGCGCAACACGTATTTGTAATTCTACAAGATCTACTCCTGTAATGAGCTCTGTCACGGGATGCTCTACTTGTAATCGGGTATTCATTTCTAGGAAGTAGAAATTATGTTGGTCATCGAGTAAAAATTCAACCGTTCCTGCACCTCGGTAATTACAAGCTTTGGCTACTTGAACCGCTGCATTTCCCATCGCTTCTCGTAATGCGGGTGTAAGAACGCAGGAAGGAGCCTCTTCGACTACTTTTTGATGACGACGCTGGATACTACATTCTCTTTCAAAGAGATGAACAACCGTACCATAATTATCGGCCATCACTTGGATCTCGATATGTCTTGGCGAAGCGACGTATTTTTCTATAAATACAGACCCATCTCCAAAAGCAGCGGTGGCTTCACTAATGGCGAGTTTCATTTGTGATGCGAGTTCAGATTCTTTGTTGACCACACGCATTCCTTTTCCTCCTCCTCCTGCAGATGCTTTAATCAGGATAGGAAATCCGATATCATTAGCAATGGTTTTTGCTTTTTCTACATCCGTAATGGCTTTATCTATACCTGGAACCATCGGTATATTATATGCTTTGACAGCATCTTTGGCAGCGAGCTTACTTCCCATAATTTCTATGGCTTTAGGCTCAGGTCCTATAAAAATGATATTGCTGTCTGTAACCGCTTTCGCGAAAGCGGCATTCTCACTTAAAAATCCGTAGCCAGGGTGAATGGCATCTACGTTAAGCTCTTTGGCAACAGCGATTATTTTATCTCCTAATAAATAGGATTGATTGGATGGAGCTTCTCCGACACAAACTGCCTGATCTGCAAATCGTACATGAGGTGCATTGCGATCTATTGTAGAGTAAATAGCAACAGTCTTAATGCCCATTTTTTTTGCGGTGGTCATCACTCTAATAGCAATCTCTCCACGGTTGGCTACTAATATTTTTTTAATTGTCATAAGTTGTGTCTGGCTAGTTTTCTTCTTCAAATTCTACAAGGAGTTGTCCTTTGTCTACCGCATCGTCTTTGGTGACGTGTACGGCTTTTATGGTACCATCCATATGAGAAACGAAGCTGTTTTCCATTTTCATAGCACTCAAAATAACAAGGGTGTCCCCTTCTTTTACTTCTTGTCCAGCACTTACGTGTACTTCAAGAATAAGCCCTGGCATAGGAGCTACAAGCGCATTAGATTGTTTGGAAGCACCTATAGAAAACCCCATATCCTTGATCAGAATGTCAACCGCATCTGAGATGACGACTTCATAAGGTCTGTTATTTACGAGTACTTGGTACGTTTTTTTAGAAAAATCTGATGTAACAATGGCTGCTTCGAAAGAAGTGTTGTCATCTAGGATATGATATCCTTTCGTCGTTGTTTTGATTGCATTCAGTTTTGAGACTGCTTCTTGGGAAATATCAAACTCAAATTCCTGATTTACGGTCGTTATATAATTCTTGCTCATTCGTATATGTATAATGATATAAATATAAGTATCCCTAAGGCAAATGGCTATTTTTTTAACTTTTTAAGAAGATTCTATAGGTAGAAAAGAGATTCTTTATATTTTTTTGAAAATTACACTTAAAATTATTGATGCTATGACCGTATATCTACGATGGTTTTACATTTCTTTTGGTTGGTAAATAATTTGTTATGAGCAATTTACGTGTAGGTTTCCTTTTTTTAGCTGTTTTGGGTTGTTGTTGTATATAATACTATTATAAGTACCTTATGACTTCGTGTATTTATGAAGTTGACTATAACTTTTATTCTAAAATTTTAGAAAGTTCAAGCGCTTTTGAGTAGTTATGATTCTGTTTATTTTCTAAAATAATAGCGATCATTTTCTGGGCATTAACTCGATCATTTTGTTTTAGATAGATCAATAACTTATACCAATACCCTTTGCTATTTTCTTCAAAGAATGGCATCGCTATTAAAGAGTCAAAGGTTTTTAAAGCGTTATCATTTTCTTGTAGAAGTTCATACGAAGCCCCGATATACATTAAAGCATATGGATACTGCTTTTCTTCTTTTTTGATGGTTAGGAAATACTGTAATGCATCTTTATATTCCTTTTTTCTAAAAGCGATTTCCCCGTTTGAAAAACTATCAGCTGTATTGCTTTGCTCTACAAAAGAAACTAATTCTGTATCCCAATGTGCATAATCTTTATAAAGTGTGTTTAATTCTGAGTTTGAATTTATAAATAGAACGCTAAAAAAGATCAACAAGATAGCAGCAGTAGCCATTGCATATCGATAGTAAAGTTTTCTAATGGGTGTTTTTTTCTTTGTTTTAGTTGTTTGACCTATTTGTCTTATTAATGTAGAGGCATCTTGATATTCTTTACTTTTAAATTGCTCTTTTACTTTTGTTAAATCATTATTGTCTTTGTCATTTTTGATAGAGATCCAATTTTTATCATTTAGTACGTTAAGTAATTGTTTTTGTAACGTAACTTCTTCTTGAAGTTCTTTGTTTTTGAGTATTTCCTCTTCAAAAGCAACATGATCAGCTGTACTCAAAGATCCTTTAAGGTATTGATCAATTTTATCTAATAGCTGTTCTGTTAATCCACTTTCCATTTCTTGATTTTTTGATATTGTTTGTCAGCTTTGATCAATTCTACTAGTT
>CAKZKZ010000027.1 GCA_937124495.1 uncultured Dokdonia sp.
AAAGCACCTAAGTATATAATTTTTGTCTTAGGAGAAACTGGATTTTTTGAAGAGTAAGCTCTATCTACAATTTTTGCTTTTGGAGCAGTTACAGCTAGGGATATCGCTGTTTCTTCTCTTTTTTGAAGTAAATAAAGATATAATGATTCCTTTATCGTCTGCTGCCTTTCTATATCTCTTGATGATTTTGCAATAGCTGGAATTTGAGAAATCTTACCTCCTACTCTACTTTGCTGCTTACGTATATCTTTATATTCAATATCAAAGGCTAGAATAACCGTTTTTAAGTTTTCTTCAACATTATTTTTGAATTGAGATATCTCAGAAGAAACCTGTATAACAGCAGGATTACCTTCGGTTGAGCTTTTCAATAATCGTTGTCTTCTAAGTATTAAATCATTGTATGCTGCAACTGCTTGGGAAACATTTGAATTTTCAATACCCAAATTTGAAGGTAAAAGCGTATAGTCTTCACTAGAAGCTAGGTAATCAGACATAGATTTCAATAGCTCTCTTTGCGTTGAGATAGCTATTTGTTTTTTAGTAAGTTCACTAGCATTCTCTAAAAAAATCTGACTTTCAGCAATGATGTTAGTTACATTATTTTTTTCTTTAAAACTTACTTTATCAGTTTCTACAGAATCTAGTTCTTCTGTTATAATATCTAATCTGTTAGCAATAAAACTAGCTGTGTTTTTCGAAACTAAATTTCGATCATCAATTGCATCTTTATTATAGGCATTAACTAAAGTATTAAGAGTAATCTCAGCTTTATCTCTTTGTGGAGTAATTACAGAAAGTTTTAGTATACTACTATTTTTACTAACAGATTCTATTCTAATTTGAGTCCTTAATTTACTTACAGCATCCTCTGCGCTTATTACGTTTACAATAAAGGTATCTGTTGGCTTTGCATCTACTTTAGAGATTAAAGAAACTTTACCTAAACCAACCTCAAAAGTTTCATCAAATCTATATGTATTTGCTGTACCTTCTTCTCCTTCTTTTATTTCAAATGTTTCATCAGAAAGGACTTTAATAATAAAGTTTACCTTTTTTAAATTTTCAAGAACGGATTCGTCTTGAACTTTAAAAGTAAAAGGATTATCATAGATTTCTGATGTAATGATATTACCTTCTCTATAATAGCTAATATTTGATATTAAAGTATCTACAACTTCTCTTAATAGACGTCTAGATTTTAAAATCTCTATTTCATTTTCAAATTGAGATTTATTTAAGGAAGATCCTGTTAGCCCTAGATCCTCAAATATTGCTATCTCTGATAACGAAGAGTTCTTATCATCCTTAATTAATATGGTTGTTTGAGAAATATAATCATAGGTACTATATCTTAATTTAAGATACGCTAATGATAAGCATATTAAGAGAGATAATAAAAACCAGTGCCAATATTGTAAATATTGCGTTACTTGATCTTTAACATCATTTTCTTCCTGATTACCTAATTGGTTGTTTTCTTTCATAAAAACGTAGCGTTAATTTCGAGTAAGTACACTAATTACTGATATAATAATACCTGCGATAGAAATAAAGACACTTGTATTTCTATTAAAACTTGAGCTTTGTATCTGTGCTTTATTAGGCGAAACAATAACCACATCATTTTGTTGTAAGTAATAAAAAGGGGAGCTTATGACAGATGATGAAGTGAAGTCCAATTCTTCATATGTTTTTAAGCCATTTACTTCTCTAATGATCTTAACATTTTTACGATCTCCAAAAATAGTCATATCACCAGCAAGTCCTAGTGCTTCGAGAACAGTGATACGTTCATCTTCAATATTAAAAGTTCCAGGGCGTCCAACTTCGCCTAATACAGAAACTTTAAAGTTTAAAATCCTAATATTAACAATTGGATTTTTAACATATTCATTTAATAATTCTTTTAAGTGATCTGTTGCTTCGGTTCTTGTTAATCCTGCTAATTTGATAGATCCAATTAAAGGAAATTCAACCGTACCATCTACACTTACCAAATATGTTTGTAGTTGTTGTGCTGTCTGAACCGTTCCATTGGTAGAAGGCCTAGCTATTACTGGTTGATTAAAGGGAGCAACCGCTTCTGGGTTAAGTGCAGATACATTAATAGTTAATAAGTCATTTCCTTTGATAGTAACATTATAGTTTGTGTTTGCTGGGTTATCAACTATTTGCTCTATATCTTGAAAATAAAGTACTTTTTTCTTGGAAACACAAGAAGTTGCAAGTAGCGTAATTGATAGCAAAAGAATGCCGAATTTTATGTGTGATTTCAAAATTTATATATCTAAAAATGAATTTGCAAAAGTAATCTTAAAAAAATAAACTAAGCAATTTTTCAATGACCTTCTTTATAACTATTTTCTTTTTTAACAAGGATATCTAAAATTTCATATTCAGAATTATTACTCTTAAATTCTGGGATCAATTTCTTTAGCCTAGTAACCGTTTTAGTATTTGTATTTTCCTTTGCAGCTTCGACTATAGATTTAACAGATTCATTAACGAAATGATATTCCTTTGTTTCATCTTCACTAATCATAATTTTATCATGATGTGTAGGAAGTGTTTTACTTTTATCGCTTAGTAACTCCTCATATAATTTTTCTCCAGGTCTTAAACCTGTAATTTTTATATCAATGTCTTCATTAGGAACATACCCCGCTAATTTTATCATTTTCTCTGCAAGATCCATGATTTTAACAGGTTCTCCCATATCAAAAATAAATATCTCCCCTCCTTTTCCCATAGATCCAGCTTCTAGCACAAGTTGACATGCTTCAGGGATTGTCATAAAATAACGAATAATATCAGGATGTGTAATCGTTACAGGACCGCCAACCTCTATTTGTTTTTTAAATAAAGGAACTACAGATCCATTTGATCCTAATACATTTCCAAAACGAGTTGTAATAAATTTTGTAATTGTCCTATTATCGGTTACCAATTCTTTTTGTTCAAAATACAGAGACTGTACATACATTTCTGCAGCACGTTTAGAAGCACCCATGACATTACTTGGATTGACAGCTTTATCAGTACTAACCATTACAAAATGGCCAATTCCAAACTCTGTGGCTAAATCTGCCATTAATTTTGTTCCTAATACATTAGTATGAATAGCTTCTGAAGGATTATCCTCCATCAAAGGCCCATGCTTATAGGCTGCTGCATGATATATTACATCTATTTTATACGTTTCAAAAAGAACTCTCAATCGTTTTTTATTTACAACATCACAAATAACATAGGATACAGTAAGATCTGGAAACTTATCTTTAAGTTCTATATGTAATGCGTGTAATGGAGATTCTGCTTGATCAAGGATAATAAGTCTTTTGGGATTAAATGTAGCAACTTGCCTAACAATCTCACTTCCTATAGATCCAGCTCCCCCAGTAACCATAATTGTTTTATTACTGATTAGAGCTGCTTTATTTTTCACATTAAGAACTATAGGTTCTCTATCTAATAAATCTTCTATTTGTAAAGATTTTAATTGATCAGTCACCGTTGTATTTTCCGACCAATTAATAACAAGTGGAGAGTTATATACTTTTATATCATTTTCTAAACAGTCTCTCACTAAAGCGTAACGTTCTTCTGCATTAAGTGTATTACCAGAAAATATAACAGCCTGTGCATCTAGCTTAGATACTAGATTACTAATAGAATCATTCATTTCTAAAACTGGCTTTCCTAGAATACGCAAGCTTTTATTTTGCCTAACAGATGTAAATCCTTGAATTTTAAATCTTTGCGGATGCTCTATATCTAATGCGGCAGCAATAGATATCGCTCCATCATCTACTCCAATAATAACAGCTTTTATAAGTTCTTCTTCTCTTTGAGCTACTTTAAAATATTCATAAAGTTGTTTTACAGCCAGTCTAAAAATAAATAGTGTAGAAAACGAGATAAACAAGAAAACGATTAGTCCTGTTGTTATAAAAATCTTTTCACCTATGATGGTAAGGCTAACAAGGTTGACAATAATTAACGATAAAAAAGTAGATACTGATGCAAAAAATAATTTTAAAGCATCCATATAAGAAGAATGCCTTATAAGACCTGCATACGTTTTAAATATTAATAGAAAAATAAAGCTTACTCCTACAAGAAGCCCTATCTGTTGTGAAACCTGTAACGTTTTAAGTGGTACAATACTAAGATCTTTAAGAAGAAAATACGTTAAGAATAGACTCGCTGTGACGAGTATTGTATCAATAAATAAAACAGCCCACCTAGGCAAATATCTAATATTCCTAATATCTAATTTATTATCATCAGAAAATAAATTCTCAATAGCGGTTTGTAACTTACTTTTCATAAAAATTGATTGGCGCGCTATCTTATAAAGATAGTATATCAAAGATAACCTTTTCTATTCTTTGCCTATCTTCAGAAGTTAAATTTGACCCCGAAGGTAAGCATAATCCATTTTTAAACAGATGAAATGCTGTTTTTTCTCCATAAAAAGCACAGTTTTCAAAGATAGGTTGCATATGCATAGGTTTCCACAAAGGTCTAGATTCTATGTTTGCTTTCGCGAAAGCTAGACGAATATCTTCTCTTGTAACCCCATTCGTTTTCTCAGGATCTACTAAAATTGCTGAAAGCCAATGATTACTATGAAAGTCTTCATTAGGTTCTTGAAATACAGTAATTCCTTCGCATTCTTTAAAAAGTTCTTGGTAAAAATGATTCATCTTTCTACGCAAATCAATATGGGTATCCAAAACCTCCATCTGCCCTCTTCCAATACCAGCAGATATATTACTTAATCTATAATTATACCCTATACTACTATGCTGATAATGAGGCGCATCATCACGGGCTTGTGTTGCTAGGAATATCGTATGTTGTTTTGCCTCTTCAGAAGGACATACAAGAGCTCCGCCGCCACTTGTTGTAATAATTTTATTTCCATTAAAAGAAAGAATACCGTAATGACCAAACGTACCACAGTTTTTTCCTTTATAAGTAGATCCTAATGCTTCTGCACTGTCTTCGACTATTGGGATTTCATATTTATTTGCTACGGCATGTACTTCATCAACTAAGTATGGCATCCCATACAAATGTACTGCTACGATTGCTTTAGGTTTTTTACCTTTTGCTATACGGTCTACAATAGCTTCTTCAAGATACTGAGGTGAGATATTCCATGTGATAGCTTCACTATCTACAAAAACGGGTGTAGCTCCTAAATATGTAATAGGATTTGCACTTGCCGAGAATGTAAAAGATTGGCAAATAACTTCATCACCATGCCCTACTCCACATTGCAGAAGAGCTAAGTGTAATGCTGCTGTCCCTGAGCTTAAAACCGCTACAGGGCTC
This sequence comes from uncultured Dokdonia sp., assembly GCA_937124495.1. Taxonomy (GTDB): domain Bacteria; phylum Bacteroidota; class Bacteroidia; order Flavobacteriales; family Flavobacteriaceae; genus Dokdonia. The sequence continues at coordinate 5,347 of CAKZKZ010000027.1, forward strand.
TCTTTTAAATAGGCACTTAAATCATTTTCAAAACCAGAAACATTAGGTCCTAATGGCGCTACCCAATTAGTATCAAAAGCTAGGTTTACGTAATCTCGCTCTGTACCTCCCATATGGGGAGAAGAGAGCCATATTTTATTTTCGCTCATTATTTTTCAATCTTTTTAATTGCTCTGGCTGGATTTCCTACAGCTACTGCATTATCTTCTACATCTTTTGTCACCACTGCGCCAGCACCTATCATAACATTCTTACCTATTTTAATATTTGGAAGTATAACGGCTCCTGCTCCTACTTGACTTCCATTTCCTATATGAACTCCTCCTGTAACAATAGCGCCTGGTGATACATGAACAAAATCATCTATGATAACATCATGTTCTATAATGGAACCACTATTTAATATACAATGCCTCCCTATTGTTACAGATGCATTAATAACTGTACGTGCCATAACAACTGTTCCTACTCCCATGGTTACATCAGAACCAATAATCGCAGTGGCATGAATTAATGCTTTTACATAGCTCGCATTTATATTTTTTACAATAAGACGTCTAATCTCATTATTTCCTATAGCAATTACTACATCTTGATATGCTTTATTTTCAGGAGTATGTACCGTGTATCCTAAAATTGAGGCCTTTGCTTTATTATCATCCAAAACTCTAGCAATCACTATTTGATTACTATGAATGACATCTATCACTACTTTTGCATGCCCACTAGCTCCGTATACTGTAATCATTGTCTTACTGGTTTCCTTTAAATGCTGTGGTTGTTGCTACTCCCTCTGTATTAATATCTTCACTTAGAAAAACTTTTTTCACAGTGAGTAATACAATTTTAAAATCTAATAAAAAGGATTGGTGATCTACATACCATACATCCAATTCAAATTTCTTTTGCCAACTTATATTATTTCTGCCATTTACTTGTGCCCACCCTGTGATACCTGGTTTTACATCATGCCTCCTCGCTTGTTCTTTAGAATACAATTCTAAATAAGAAGGAAGTAATGGTCTAGGTCCAACAAGACTCATATTACCTTTAAGAACATTAAATAATTGAGGTATTTCATCGAGTGATGTTTTACGTATAACACGACCTATCATGGTAAGCCGATCTACATCTGGCAATAAATGTCCCTCTAAGTCTCTCTCATCTGTCATTGTCTTAAGTTTAACAATGTTAAAGATACGTCCTCCTTTACCTGGACGTCTTTGTACAAAAAATGGAGAACCTGAGTTTACAATAGCTAGTGCTATAACTGCAAAAACAAGTATTGGACTTACAAGTAACAATACTATCACAGCAGTTATAATATCAAATAACGGTTTAAAGAAGTTTTTATACATATCCTTATACGTGCTTCATGCAAAGTAACGCTTCTATTTTTTATCGTGCAACGGTTTGTAAATGATTTACATATTTTTGTGCTAGTACTCCTCTATCAAAATGTTGTTTTGCATAGTCATAACCACGTACACCGCTAGCAATAAGTGCTTCTTCATTCTGAAGTATTGCTCTTACCTTTGTTTCTATATCATCTATATTCTCTGGTTCTACAAAAATTCCGCAATCAGCTTTTTCAACCAATTCTCTAGAGACTCCATCTATAGCTAAAAAAACGGGTCGTTTACATGACATATAATCAAATGTCTTATTAGAATAAATAGTTTTAAAAGTATCTACATTTTTAAGTACTGATGCCCCCATGTCTGACGCCAGTATATATTTAAATACTTCGGCTTTAGGAACTGCATCTCTAAAGATAACATTGGTTAATCCTCTTTTCTTCACTTCATCTTGTAGCATTTGTTTTTGCATTCCAGATCCTATTAACTGAAAAACAACAGGGGTATCTTGTAACCTTACTGCTACATCTACCAATTGTATCAAATGATTTGCAACCCCATGAGCACCTACATATGTAATCACAAAATTTTTCTCTAGGCCTAATTCTTTTTTAAATACAGCTGCATCAAAATTATCATTTTGTATTTGTTCTGCCAGTGTAAAGTCTGCTGCATTAGGTATAAATATAATTTTCTCTTCTGGAACTCCTTTTTCTATAAGCTTTGTTTTAAAAGCTGGTGTTAACACATTAATTAACTTTGCTTTTTTATACATATAGTTTTCAAACCAATATGCCATTTTTATAATAAGCTTATTTTTCAAAACTCCAGTATCAATAGCAGACTCAGGCCATAAATCTCGTACTTCAAAAACGATAGGCAAGCCTTTAAACATAGAAAGTATAACTGCAGTAATACCCACAAACAAAGGAGGCGATGTAACAACAATGACATCGTATTTTCCTTTAGTTTTAAATAAACCTGCATAGGTAGATGAAAATACAAATGAAAAATATCCCCACAATCTTCCTATAAAATTAGTATTATAACTCTCTGACACATGACTTCGTATCACATCTACTTGATCATAAAAACCATCATCTTTATAAAAATATTTCTTTTTGTAACGTTCTGGTTTTTTACCTGTAGTATAGCTCACCATTCCTGAAAGAACAGTTATTTTGTGTCCCAGCGAGCTCCACACTTTGGTCATCTCGTTAAAGCGAGATCCGCCTCCTTCATCTTTTTCAAGAAAGTATTGATGTAATAAGAGAATACGCATAAATGATTAGGTTAGTATCGTTATTGTTGTTTTGATGTTGGGGGATGTCGTTTCAAAAGAGGTACGCAATGATGGCACTTTTACTCCATAATAGCCTGAATACCATAAAGTATCCACTTTCTTAACGAGTTCTGTATCTAAGCTAAATGCTTTTATTTCAATTTGATCAGCAACGGCAGGGTTAACATTCCAGTATTGGATCATTGTATCAGTATCTAAAGGAGAGATTTCATCTTCAATATGCCACTCCAATCTTCCTTTAAATTTAGTGACTGTACGTGTATGTGTTCGCTCTCCAATATGTTTAAAGCCTTTCATTGAGCCTTTAAAAACATAGCTATCTTCTTTTTCTACAACAGTGCTTTGAGCTTCTTTAATCCAATTATACCAAATAAATCGATTGCCTTTAAGCATTTGATTTTCTCCATTTACACTCACGGT
>CAKZKZ010000028.1 GCA_937124495.1 uncultured Dokdonia sp.
ACACCTTCAAAAAAGATTAAATACAATACGTGCTGGAAAAGCAAGTCCTGCCATGCTACAAACCGTGATGGTAGATTACTACGGCAGCCCTACTCCGCTTTCTCAAGTAGCCAATGTAAATACTCCCGACGGAAGAACAATTACCGTGCAACCATGGGAAAAAAGTATTATTTCCAATATAGAACGTGCTATTATGAATGCTAATTTAGGATTCAATCCTATGAATAATGGCGAAAGCATCATTATTAACGTTCCTCCACTTACAGAAGAAAGACGTAAAGATCTTGCAAAACAAGCCCGTGCTGAAGCAGAAGACGCTAGGATAGGAGTACGTAATGATCGAAAAGGAGCCAATAACGATCTTAAGAAACTAGAAGATGTATCTGAAGATTTAATTAAGAATGCCGAGATTGATGTGCAAAATCTTACAGACACTTACATTAAAAATGTAGAAAGCGTACTTGCTATAAAAGAAAAAGAAATTATGACCGTTTAGTATAAATGAGCGTTAAACATATACAAAAAGCGACCTCTATCGGTCGCTTTTTTAATACATTTGAATATCAAACTCACTTATGTATAGAATCATTTTTGTTTTATTATGCATACAAACAACTTCTTTTGGACAAACGAATCCTACCAAAACTGTAGATGAAGTTATACAACAAGCGATTTCTTTACGAGAGAAAAACGACCCTCGAACCGTTCTTTCAAATTACACCTACACCAGCTATGAAAAAACAATCATCACAGACAGTTTAGACACAAGTACACATAGTTATCTATCAGAAAAAGTAAGTAATACCAGCTACATTGCATCTCAAGGTTTTATTGAAGATGTTATCGGTTTTCAACTTGCAGGTTTCACAAAAACTCGATACGAAGTACTCGCCGTAAACTTACAATCACGTTCTTTTTACGATGAAGATTTTGTTATTTTCAACACTCGATACGCGGGTATTTTATCCAAAAGAGGGGTTAGAAATTACACCTATTCTATAGTTCCTTCTGATAAAGAAAGTGAAATCCATGTTTCTTTCACTCCAAAAAGACCTAAGGCAGTTCCAGGGCTTTCTGGAGTTATGATATTAGACAAAGAAAAATTTGCTTTAAAAAATGTACAGGTAAGCTTAGACGATGCTATTAAAATAAAACTTAGTCAATCTTATATTTTCAATAAAGAAGCAAACCTTTACTTACCTGAAAATAGAGCCCTTTTTATCGACAAAGGAGATAGTGATAGACGTCTCTCTTTTTTTGGAGGGCGCATTTCCATAGGAACCATACAAGAGGAAGACCTAGAAGAAATGATTACAAAAAAGTATCTCGTTTCTACTACTAGTAATAGTAATTTTTCGCTTAAAGCGAAAGAAATAAAAACACAACCCTTTGCAATTACTATACAACCAGATGCTACTGAGCAACCATCAAGTTTCTGGCAGACATATCGTTTGGAAGATTTAACACAAAAAGACAAACGGAGTTTTTCTGAAATAGAAAGAATTATTAATGCAGAAAATATTGAACGCCGTTTAGGAACCATCAATAATTTTAGTGTTGGATATTATAGTGTCAACTTTTTTGATTTTGATCTTACGTATCCTGTAAAATTCAACAACTTTGAAGGGTTACGATTAGGATTAGGTGGCGTGACAAATGAAAGCTTCTCTAAAAATTTTCGCATAGAAGGCTATGGCGCTTATGGCTTTAAAGACCAAGAAATTAAATACGGCGCTGGAGGTGGTGTTCGCCTCAATGCTAAAAGAGATGCATGGCTAAGTCTTACCTACAATAGCGATCTAGAAGAAGTAGGAAACTACGCATATCTTACAGATCGTCGTGTATACTCTTTATTTGAGCCCAGATTAGTTAACATCAACTTATTTTACAAACACCGAACCACACGTACAAATCTTGAGTATCGTATTGCACCAAAATTACTTTCTGAATTTCAAGTAGCCCACAGACGTATCGAGCAAACCACTGCATATCGTTACATTAAAGATGGAGAAGAGATACGTAATTATAATATTACAGAAGCTACGGCTGGCATACGATGGAGCCCTGGAAGCAAGTTTATGAAAACAAAGGCCGGAATCAATGAAGTCTATGATGGATATCCAAAAATAACAGCTCAAATCTCCCAAAGTATAGATGGTTTGGAAGGAGATTTTAATTTCACAAAAATAGGTGCTAAAGTTTTCTACAGATTAGATAGGTTAAACAAATCTGCAACAGAACTTCTTGTAGAAGGAAATATAGGTTTTGGCGATTTACCCATCACACATTTATTTCAAGCATATCCAAACGCTCCTACAAAAGAAACGATACTTCGACGTTTTTCTGTAGCTGGGGTGAATAGTTTTGAAACGATGTTTTTTAGCGAATTTTTCTCAGATAGACTAGTCACTGCACAACTCAAACACAGACTTGCTCCATTTAATATAAGTAAGCGATTTAAACCAGAAATGGTCCTTATCACTCGATTTGCTATAGGAGACATACAGAACCCAGAAGACCACTTAGATATTCAATTCGGATCTTTAAAGCAAGGATACACAGAATCTGGTTTCGAAATCAATAAATTAATCTTTGGATTTGGAACCAGTCTTACGTACAGATATGGCGCCTATCATTTACCCAATTTTGAAGATAATATTGCCTTTAAATTCACTTTTAATTTACAACTTTAGAAAAGTATCACACCTCTCGGATTTTCTTTAATAAAAAGAATACCTTTGCGCCTTTAATTAGAGGTAATGGCTAAATTTTTAAGTTCAGGATTTTGGGAGAGTGTTGCTGGAATTATCCTACGCAATAGACTTCTTATCCTTATACTTGTTTTAGGAACGACTGTATATTTAGGAAATCAATGGCAATACATGCGATTCACCTATACAGAAGCAAACCTTCTTCCGGATGATCATGAAGTAAATCTAGAATACAATAAGTTTCTCGACAAATTTGGAGAGGAGGGTAACCTTATTGTCATTGGCCTTAAAAACGATAGTTTATTTACCCCTAACGTTTTAAATGCTTGGAATGATTTATCGCAAAAAATTGATCAATACCCAGAAGTAACATTATCTATCTCGCTCAAAGACCTTAAGCTACTAGACAAACAAGAAAATCCTTCTAGATTTGATTTAAAATCGTTTATACCAGACAGTGTCACTTCTGTAAAACAAGCTACTGACTATAGGAAACAACTTTTTAATGACCTTCCTTTTTACGAGAACCTGATCTACAATAAAGAAACAGGAACCGTACGATCTGCGATTTATCTCGAAAAAACGATTGTAAACACACCTGCAAGAAGAGATTTTATAGTTAATGACCTTATCCCATTAATTTCGAATTTTGAAAAAGAATCTGGCATTAAAGTTCGTACAAGTGGGATGCCTTATATACGCACACTTAATTCTCAAAATATTATTGATGAGATAGGACTCTTTGTAGGTGCTGCTTTATTAGTTACTTCGTTGCTGTTCTTTTTCTTTTTCAGGTCGTATCGGGCTACATTTATCTCTATGATTACGGTAGTCATAGGCGTGATGTGGGCTTTCGGATTTTTAGGCTTGCTCAATTATGAAATTACAGTGCTTACAGCGCTTATTCCTCCTCTTATTATTGTGATAGGAATTCCTAATTGTATCTTTTTAATCAATAAATATCAGCATGAATATAAGATGCATGGTAATAAGGTAAAAGCATTACAACGTGTAATTACCAAAGTGGGAAATGCTACGTTGATGACAAATATCACAACGGCTTCTGGATTTGCTACGTTTATACTTACTGAAAGTTCTTTATTGAAAGAATTTGGAGTAGTTGCCAGTATTAATATTATAGGAATCTTTCTACTCTCTCTATTGATCATCCCTATTATCTATAGTTATATGCCACCTCCAAAAGAGAAGCATTTAAAACATTTAGGTAAAAATTGGATTGAAGGGTTTGTAAATTGGATGGAGCGCATGGTTAGAAACCATCGCATTGCTATTTATATAGTCAGCATCCTTTTACTTACGGCGAGTATGATTGGTATTAATCAGATACGTGTTTCCGGGAGTCTTATAGAAGATATGCCAAAGAATACAGGTTTTTTCAAAGACATCAAGTTTTTTGAAGAAGAATTTGACGGCATTATGCCTTTAGAAATCTTAATAGACACCAAGCGTAACAAAGGCGTTATGAAACTCGCTACATTAAAGCGCATGGAAGAGTTAAGCCAGGTAATAGAAGAGCAACCCGAACTATCAAAACCTGTTTCTATTGTCAATCTGGTAAAATACGCAAAACAAGCCTATTACAATGGGTCTCCTAAATACTATCAATTACCCAGTAGTAATGAGCGTAATTTTATTCTCCCATACACTAGTAGTTTTTCTGATCAAACCAATCTCATGGGAGCCTATGTAGATAGTACAGGTCAATATGCCCGTATTACGACATTCATGAAAGATATAGGTACTGATAAAATGGAACGTGCTGAAGAAAATTTACGTGCCAAAATAAAAACTTTATTCCCTGAAGATCGATATGAAGTGACCTTAACCGGAAAGGCGCTAGTTTTCCAAAAAGGAACCAATTATCTCGTAAACAACCTTGTGATTAGCCTATCACTTGCGATTCTTCTCATTGCCCTATTTATGGCTTGGATGTTTCGATCCTTTAAGATGATTCTGGTATCGCTGATTCCAAATTTATTACCGCTACTGGTCACTGCGGGTATGATGGGCTTCATAGGAATCCCTATAAAACCATCTACCATACTCGTATTTAGTATTGCCTTTGGTATATCTGTAGATGACACGATACACTTTTTAGCTAAATACAGGCAAGCGTTACGTGCTAGTAAATGGGAAATAAAAAAATCTGTATACGCATCTTTACGTGAGACTGGTGTGAGTATGTTTTACACATCTATTGTACTCTTCTTTGGGTTCTCTGTCTTTATGATTAGTAGCTTTGGAGGCACTGTTGCTTTAGGAGGGTTAGTAAGTGCTACGCTTTTATTTGCGATGCTAGCCAATCTTTTACTACTCCCCTCTTTATTGCTTTCGCTAGAACGCAATATTGCAAACAAAAACACACTTAAAGAACCTGCACTTCAAATTATCACAGAATTAACCGAAGAGCAAGAGATAGAAAAGAATCAACCTAATAAAGATGACGCGATAAATTAATTCTGAATACACCTAGATAGTATGGATGGTTTCTTTGTCCGCTTTCGCGAAAGCGTATATAGTAAGATTACCCTCTAAAAATAGTGTGTCAATTTCAAAACATCATTTATATTTGCCTTTCCTAATCAATTATCTTTTGATACGTCACAAAAGATCGATTAGAAAATATCATTAAAGTTTCGACTTAGAAAGTCGAAGGAATCAAACCCACTGGTGGGATTAAAAATTAAAATACTATGACCTATATTCCTGTAATCGATCTTTTAGCTAGTGATGCTATACATCAGGAGTTCACTGTAAAAGGATGGGTGCGCTCATTTAGAGCTAATCAGTTTATTGCACTTAACGATGGTTCTACCATTAAAAACATACAATGTGTTGTAGACTTTGAAAATATGGACGAAGCGCTCTTAAAGCGTGTGACTACAGGAGCTGCTATTGTAGTGACTGGTGCGCTTGAAGAAAGTCAAGGAGGAGGGCAACGTGTAGAGATCAAAGTAAAAACCATCCATATTGAAGGTGATGCAGATCCAGAACAAGTAAAGCTTACGATCCTATCTCCTAAGCGGCATTCGTTAGAAAAGCTTCGTGAACAAGCGCATGTACGTGTACGCACCAATACATGTGGCGCTAGTATGAGGTTGCGTTCGAAGCTTTCTTTTGCGGTACACCAGTATTTTAATGAAAATGGTTTTTACCAAGCACACACCCCTATTATCACAGGAAGTGATGCAGAAGGTGCTGGAGAAATGTTTCGCGTAAGCGCACTAGACCCAGAAAATCCACCTAAAAAAGAAGATGGAAGTATTGATTACAGTCAAGACTTTTTTGGAAAAGAAACCAACCTTACGGTTTCTGGACAGTTAGAAGCAGAAACCTACGCATTAGGTTTAGGAAAAGTATATACGTTTGGCCCTACATTTAGAGCTGAAAACAGTAATACATCACGTCACCTTGCAGAATTCTGGATGATTGAACCTGAGGTTGCTTTTAATGATTTAGCTGCCAACATGGACCTTGCTGAAGACTTCATTAAATACGTGATAGGATATGTTTTAGAACATTGTCAAGATGATCTCGAGTTTTTAGAAAAGCGTCTCGTAGAGGAAGACAAGAAAAAACCACAGGCAGAGCGTGCTACGATGTTATTGCGTGAGAAACTTCAGTTTGTGATTAGCAACAACTTTAAGCGTGTGAGTTACACGGAAGCTATTGCCATACTTCGCAATTGTAAACCGAATAAGAAAAAGAAATTCAAGTATATCATAAATGAGTGGGGTGCAGATTTACAAAGTGAGCATGAACGTTTCCTTGTAGAGAAGCATTTTGAATGCCCTGTGATTCTTTTTGATTACCCTGCAGATATTAAAGCATTTTACATGCGTTTAAATGAAGATGGAAAAACGGTACGTGCCATGGATATTTTATTCCCTGGTATTGGAGAAATTGTAGGAGGTTCGCAGAGAGAAGAGCGCCTTGATGTGCTGAAAGAAAAAATGGCTGCGTTAGATATTCCTGAAGAAGAACTATGGTGGTACTTAGATACACGTAAGTTTGGCACCTGTGTTCATAGTGGCTTTGGGCTTGGTTTTGAGCGCTTAGTACTTTTTGCAACGGGTATGACCAACATACGAGATGTCATTCCTTACCCTAGATTTCCTGGGCAAGCCGAATTTTAAATTGGGTTATATACAACATCAAAAAGGGGCTTTCGCCCCTTTTTTTTTGCAATTACTACACGTATCATTGTACCTTACACTAAAATTCACATTCATAACCACTAAACCAAAAACAATTATGAAATTTTTAAACTTTATGATTCCCCTATCAATGATGGCCATACTGCTTGTTGATTGTAAAGGAGATCACTCTAATAATGAAGACGACAATGGCGGAGGGGGACCACCAACGGTTGTAGAAGCTCCAGATATGATTATATCTGTTGACCAAGCTCTCACCTTATATAAAAATTATGGAGAAAATAGAATTGGCTTAATAGAAGAATACGAAGAAGAATTAGGGCAAGTAGACGGCTATAGAGCCACAACATCACTTACATTTGATTTTGAAATGATGAAGCAATACATGAAATATGTAGAGCAAGAAGCAAAATCAGCAGGAACAGATATTAAAGGATTACGCGTTTATTTAGGTCAATATAATTTAAAAAATTCTCCACATCCTAATGCCGAAACGGTGTTCTTCAATCCTACCATGAAAAGAGATGGAAACGAAGTTGCCTTTGCCATTCAAAACCAAAATGGCAATCCTGTAGCTGTTACCGTTGGAGAAGTATTAGGCAATAGAAAACCTGCGGGCAAAAATAATCTGATTTTAAAATTACAAGATGATGATGTTACGAGTTTAGCTGGAAACCATGGAGGTAGAAGACCACCACCAGCTACAGATGATGACGATTATCCTAATGGAAATAATTAATATGTAATTTACAGGAATAGAAAGTATTTATGAAGTTTTTAGGCAACCTACAATTTGTTACACTCTTTGTCACTGCTATCATAGCTACTTTCTATTTCTATAAATACAAGCATACTGAATTAAAATTATTCTTATTCTTATTCTGGTATACTGCCATTAATGAAATAATAGCAATTAAATATTGGGAGTATTATGAAACCACTAATAATATATTTTATAATGTTTTAGATATCATACGATTCTCTATCATTATTTGGGTTTTAAAAAGAAACATTAATGATTCAAAAGGCTTAAGGCAGCGCATAGTAACTGTCTTACTTTATAGCGTATGGCTTTTCTACTTCATTAATATTCTAAATGAAAATCCGACCATATATTATTTAGATTATTCATTTATATACGGAGCTATCATCACTGTAATAGCTATTATGTATTATTTAATTGATCTCATTAAAAGCGCTCAGGTTTCAAAAATCAAAAGAGATCTTTTACTCTGGATCAATATTGGCTTTTTAATATTTAATATTTCATACCCGATCATTCTAGCTACTCAAAAGTTTTATGATCCATTGGATGTATCAGAAACCAACAAAAGGCTTTTTGACACCCAACTACCAATAGTAATTTCATTAATCAGTATAATTGCCAACTTGATAATTATTTTTGCATTTGTATGGTCAGAAAAAAGATCTCAGCATAATTAGCTATATTTAGGACTATCAACTATTGCTATTAGAATTAACATTACTATTTTAATAAGTGATATAATTTATAAAGAAAATAAATTTTGCTCAAT
>CAKZKZ010000029.1 GCA_937124495.1 uncultured Dokdonia sp.
AAACAAAGTCACCCTTTTGCATTGTACATCAAATTATCCCGCATCTTTTGAAAGTGTAAATTTAAAAGCAATGAACACAATGGAAAATAAATTTAGTCTACCTATTGGATATTCCGATCACACGTAGGTTGAGTTTAAGGTGTTCTAAAAGATACTCTTGCTGTTGTTTAATTTGCGCCATGAGCCGACCGCCTACATTACCCACACCCATAATAAATAGGTTGAGTTGCTGATGCTGATCTTCAAAAAAGCGTTCGTGTAAACTATTCAAAGCTTTCTTTACATCTTTTGAAGCAATCACTGCCGAAATATTCTTTTCGCTGGCGCCTTGCGCAATGGCTCTGATGTTAATATTATTTTTACCTAGAGTACTGAACATTTTTCCAGAAATCCCTTGGTGGCTTTTCATTTTTTCGCCTACGAGCGCAATGATGGCCAATTCTTTTTCTATGAATACAGGATCTATTTGATGTTTAGAAATTTCATAGGCAAAGGTGTTTTCTATAGCATCTTTTGCACGCTGAACATCTCCTTGAGCGACTCCAATACATATACTATGTTCACTAGAGGCTTGCGTGATTAAAATGACATTAATTGCTAATGATGATAAGGTCTCAAAAAGACGTTTTGAGGTGCCAGAAACACCAATCATACCAGCTCCTTCTAGCGTCAATAATGCCACATCATTGATGTGACTGATGCCTTTGATAGGGGTGTTTTTTCCATTTACTTCATTTGAAATGCAGGTACCTATCGCTTCAGGATCAAAGGTGTTTTTAATATATAAAGGGATATTCTCTTGCATCACAGGAGCGATCGTAGGTGGATAGAGTACTTTGGCACCAAAGTGCGATAACTCCATAGCTTCGTGATACGAAATATGCCTAATAGGTTGTGCTTGTTTTACTAATTTTGGATTGGCACTGTACATTCCACTAACATCAGTCCATATTTCTAAGGCATCTACTTGAAGTGCCGCTGCGAGAATGGCAGCAGTAAAGTCAGACCCTCCACGTCCTAAGGTACTGGTATCTCCCGTTTCAGATCGTGCAATAAACCCAGGTAACACGGTAATAGGTACGTTTGTATCCTTAAAATAATTTTGGATAGCAGTATGTGTTTGCTCAGTATGAACGATTGCTTTGGTATGTGAAGCATCTGTTAGGATAAGATCACGACTATCTTTATGTTGTGCTGAGATATTTTGCTCTAGAAATGCAGCAGTAATCATCATAGAAGAGGCACGTTCTCCAAACGAAGTGAGCTTATCAATGGTTTTAGGAGATAGCTCATGAATTAAGAAAATACCTTGTAATAGGGCTTCTAAATCATTCATCAGATTTTGTACATGTAGCAATGTCTCTCCACTTTGTGTAAGGGCTTTGGTATAGGTAAGATGAATGTCTTTTATCTCTTGAAAAATAGCAGAATAGGTCGTGTCTTTTTGAGCGGCAAGATGCCCCGCGTGTAATAACTTATTCGTAATTCCTCCTACTGCCGAAACCACGACAGCGACGTTTTCTTTTTGTGCACGTTCTTTGACAACGGCAATGACTTTTTGTATGTTTTCAGGACTTCCTACAGAAGTACCTCCAAATTTGAGTATTCTCATGATGATTCCTAGGATATAGGTAATTTTAATATCAAAGCTATTTGATATTGTATCGTATTAGTAATGATGTGAGTGTGATCCCGATGTACGGGTATAGGAATGGATGATATGAATAGTTTATAACCCCATAGGGGTAATCGTACCAATTGTAGAAATGGTAATAGTATATACAGGTATGTAGTGTCTTGTATTCATACTTTATATGATTAAAAGTACTCTTTTTAAATTACTAGACAAGCAAGAGGGCTCATTTTTATGGAATTAAAAATAATTCCCTTTTATTTTATGAGAACTATAAATAAATGTAAGTTTTATTGCGCTTTCTTAAAATAGGCATACGATTTTAGTAAAAGTCAGCTTGTGAAAAAGTGGAGACGTTTAAGGGGAATTAAGTACGCTTTCGCGAAAGTATTTCACAGGCGGTCAGGAGCGTGTAATAATACCCTATAATAAAGTGTCTTAAAAATCATTCTTAGAATACCAATGATATGTGATGAATTGATGTGTTATTTAATCCCCACATCCACCGCAACCGCTACAACCACTGTCGCTATCACTATCTCCCCAATCTGAATCATGTGTACAACCACTATCATTGTTGTTCCCCTTACCTTTATTTACGATACTTGCTATAATAATGATGGCAGCAATAATTATAAAGAATATAGAACTGACTTCGGCTTGAATGTATAATGAAGCAATACCTGCTAGTATTAGTGTAAGAACAATAGGGGATTTATGTAAAGAACTAGGCTTTTTAAGCATCCAATACGAATCTACATTGATTCTCTTAAAGTTAATTTGTGTAAATCGAGTCTTATTCTCTAACCAAATATTTGAAGGTGGAGTTTCTTCAAATTCTTCTTGATATCTATCAAAGGT
>CAKZKZ010000030.1 GCA_937124495.1 uncultured Dokdonia sp.
CGTAATATCAGCATTCAGATACTGCCCATCATCCATTTGTTTTTTGATGATTTTTTCAACAAAAGAATCAATGAGTATAGACGTAGGATTTTTTAAACTCTTACTCGCTGCCTCCACACTATCTGACATCATCAAGATTGCTGTCTCTTTACTAAAAGGAAGCGGTCCTGGGTATTGAAAGTCAGCAACTTCTGCATCCCCTTTGGCTTCTTTTTCTTTCATATAAAAGTAATGTACCGTACTGGTACCGTGATGGGTACGTATAAAATCAATCACACGATCTGGAAGTTTATTTTTACGGGCAATCTCAATACCATCAATCACGTGATCAATGATAATACGTGCACTCTCTTTAGGAGAAAGCTCATCATGTACATTAATTCCTGTAGCTTGATTTTCGGTGAAATCCGTAGGGTTATTCATCTTTCCAATATCGTGGTATAACGCTCCTACGCGAACAAGCATCACATTAGCCCCTATTTCATTAGCTGCAGCTTCACATAAATTGGCAACATTTAGACTATGGTGGAAGGTTCCTGGCGCTTTATCTGCTAGTTGTTTCAACAGTTTAGAATTGGTATCTGACAACTCCAATAATGAGACATCACTCACCAATCCAAAAATCTTCTCATAAATATAAATCAATGGCTGTACAAACAAGGTAGCAAGCCCCGCAAGTACAAAGAGCCCCAGATTTTCCCATTCTAAGTTTTCTACTCCCCCTTGGTGAATACTATTAAAGGCAAAATAAGCAATGATGTAAATCAACGTAATCTGCCCTACAGAAATAAATAAATTGGCTCTTTTATACAGTTCTTGTGTACTTAAAATGGTAACAATTCCTGCGATAACTTGTAAAAAGAAATACTCAAAACTATCTGGTACAATAAACCCAAGAAGCAGTATCGTAATTACGTGCGTAAATAATCCCAATCGAGCATCAAAAAACGCTTTTAAAATCAATGGAAGAATACACAAAGGCACCGCATACACATAGGCAGGATTAAACTTCACCACTGCTGTGGTAAGCAATACCATTAATAAGACATTAAACAGAATAAACGTAATCTGCGTATTATTCTCATAAACTTTAGGGCGGTAATTTCGGATAAACAGTAAAAGCATCACAAGTGCCAATACGACTAAAAGAATATACCCAATCACAATCCAATTATACCGAGAATCGCTATAGTTTTGTGTTTCATATTTCGCTTTAAGCGAAATCATTTTCTGTAAGGCCTCCCCTTCTACCAGTTCACCTCTCGCGATGATACGACTTCCCTGTGTGACCACCCCACGTGTAGGAGATAGTTGAGACAACTCTGCATTGATCGTATTTTCTGTAAGCGTCGCATTATAGACCGCATTGGGTAAAATGCTATCATAGAACAATTGTAAAAAGAGATTTTTATAAGATCCGTAATCGCTTTTATCTAATCGGGTTTGTAATAAGGACGGTACATTACTCGCCTCATTAATTTGCCCTAAGTTTACTTGTGTAACTTCACTCCCATTTTTAAGATATACCAAACGACTCGCTCCCAAAGCAGGTTTTTCTTTAGCAATTCCGGTGGTATAGATCTCTGTAAGAAGATTTCGACCAAAGTTTTTAAGTCTGAATTTGGCTTCATTAGAAAGTAGCGAATCTTTAAACACACCAGAAAACGATGCATCATACCGAGCAATGGCATCATTACTTACATTTTTATCATAGTCAAAATATAAGAAGGCTTGCGAGCGAATTTCTTCTCGTTCTTGTGCTAAGGTCTCTTCACTTTTTAAAATAGCAAAATCCTCATCGGCATATAGATTTTCACTAGCCCAAGGAAACCCTTTTTGAAAATCATACTGAAATTTCCCACTCTTTGGAAGGAAATAAACAATCAATACCGAACATACTGCTATTAATAAAAGCTTGTAGAGTAGATCTTGATTCTTATAAAATGTTTTTACAAAAGTGGCCATAGTATTTTCTAACAAGGCTAAAATACTCTAATTCCCCCTAACCCCCAAAGGGGGAATTTAAAACAGAAACAGCTCCTTCTTCCCCTGGGAGAAGGTTAGGATGAGGGAATAATCCCCCTAACCCCCAAAGGGGGAATACATAATCTACTGTGTCTTTATAACGCTTTCGCGAAAGCATAATAATCATAATTCACCTTTTTTATTTCTCCTTTGGGGGTTAGGGAGATTTCAAATCACAAATAGAGTACTACTCTAAAATAGAGCATTACTCTATTTTGTGTGATTTCAGATTTGGGGCTTC
>CAKZKZ010000031.1 GCA_937124495.1 uncultured Dokdonia sp.
GGAATGCTGGGCTTAATTAATGATAAGTCTGCAAAAGGAGAGGTGAAGAATGTAAGTTTTATCTTAAACTATTTCCAAACGAAAGGAAAATATGGCTATGGCTATGGATACGGATATGGGTACGGAGCCTATGGTAATGGATATCATGAAGATGTCAAAGGGACGTCATTTTTAAAACGTTGGCGTAAAAGAATTGGAGAAGCCTTTAGGGGTAAGTAATATTTCTTAAATATAAAGTTTTGAATAAAGGAGAAGAGACAGAATGGTTATATGAAATAAAACCTAAAGGGAAGCTTATAGATCTTAATTTTAAAGAAATCTGGAGGTATCGAGATTTATTAGTTTTGTTTGTTAAGCGAGACATTGTTACGGTCTATAAACAAACTGTTTTAGGACCGTTGTATTATTTATTGCAACCTCTCTTTACAGCTATTACAATGACTTTTGTGATTAACGGTCTAGCCAATGTAGAGACAGGGACAGTACCCTCTTTTTTGTTTAATTTATCAGGAATAACACTTTGGACTTATTTTAAAGAATGCTTAAATTCAACTAGTAGAACTTTTAGGACTAATGCAGGGTTGTTTGGGAAAGTATATTTTCCAAGGTTTATATCACCAGCTTCACAAGTAATCTCAGGGCTTTTTAAATACAGTATTCAGCTTTTTATATTTTTTGTGTTTTATATGTATTTTGTGATGTCCGAAGGTGCTTCTATAAGCATTGGTTATACAATATATTTATTCCCGTTAGTTATAATTTCGACTTCGTTTATAGCATTGGGTACTGGTATGATTTTTAGTTCTATGACTACAAAGTATAGAGATATAAGTATATTAATAAATTTTGGGATAGGATTGTTAATGTATCTTTCTGCAGTTATTTATCCCCTTACGTTGGTAAAGAAAAAATTTCCAGACTATTATTGGCTTGTAGAGTATAATCCTATTGCGCAACTCATAGAAGGATATCGCTATATGTTATTAAATACAGGAAATCCTAATGTGGAAGGATTACTATATAGTTTTGGGTTTAGTGTTGTTATGTTATTAATAGGTCTTGCTGTATTTAATAAAACGGAAAAAACCTTTATAGATACGGTATAATAGTATGGGAAAACAAATTCCTCTTTTTTATTGGTCTTCCAAGATTTTTGAAAAAAAAGATCAAGAGAATTATGGAGATATCTTATCTGCTCAGATTGTCTCTTGGGTAGGTGATCAAGAAGTGTCTTTTTATAATGCTCCGCATAGCAAGAAGAAGTGGTTTAAAAAACCGTATTTGATGGCAATAGGAAGTATTATGAATTATACACAACCCAAGGCAATTGTATGGGGGAGTGGTATCATCTCTAGAAAAGATCAATTTTCCAATGCTACATTTTGCGCTGTAAGAGGACCGCTTTCGCGAAAGCGTATACAGGAACTTGGCTATTCGTGTCCAGAAGTGTATGGAGATCCAGCCATTTTATTGCCAGACTATTATCAGCCTATCATTGAAAAAAAATATGAATATGGATTTATTCCTCACTATGTAGATCAGAATATTGTATCACAATGGTATGACGAAGATAAAGGAGTAACTGTTTTAAATCTGATCAATGATGATGTGTTGTATACAACAGATCGTATTTTAGAGTGTAAGAAAATCATTAGTTCGTCATTACACGGGGTGATTGTGGCGCAAGCGTATGGAATACCAGCGATTTGGGTGCAATTTTCAGATAAGTTGAGTGGAGATAATGTAAAATATGACGATTATTTTCTATCGGTTGGAATGACGCCCTATCAACCTGTATATGTAGATCAAAAACGATCATTACAGGAATATGAAGCTGTTTTTACGAAGGTAGCAACAGTTCCTAACCCACAAAAAATAAAAGAAATACAAATCGCGCTTAAAAATGCATTTCCAAAAAAAATAGGATGAGCGATATTATATTAAAAGCAGAAAATTTATCAAAGCAATACCGTTTAGGTGTTGTTGGTTTAGGCACATTAAGTCATGATTTTAATCGTTTTTGGCATAAAATACGTGGAAAAGAAGATCCATACCTCACCATTGGGAGTGTAAACGATCGTAGTGCAAAAGCAAATTCTGAGTATGTATGGGCATTGCAAGATATTAACTTTGAAGTAAAAAGAGGAGAAGTTCTTGGAATCATAGGAAAGAACGGTGCGGGGAAATCAACCTTGCTTAAAATTCTGTCTAGAGTGACAGCACCTACGACGGGGAGTATTAAAACGGCAGGTCGTATAGCGAGTTTACTAGAAGTGGGAACCGGAATGCATCCAGAACTTACAGGAAGAGAAAATATCTATTTAAATGGTGCAATCCTTGGAATGACAAAAATTGAAATTGCTAGTAAGATCGATGAAATTATCGAGTTTTCTGGTTGTGAAATGTATATAGATACCCCTGTAAAACGCTA
>CAKZKZ010000032.1 GCA_937124495.1 uncultured Dokdonia sp.
CCATACTTTTATGGAGATAAGAAAGATTGGAAAAGTTTATTTCAAGAGCAAAGTGGAGCAGATCCATTGTTCCAAGCTTTTTTACAGGCAGGAATGGCACGTGTTGTATTACCTATCCGACCAGGGTTTGAAGCTGCTGCTAACTGGTACCTAGAAACAGGTGAATTAAGTACGGGACAAAATATGACCACAGATAATGAAACCTACCTTTCTATTATGGAAGATTTGCAAACTGTATCAGGAGAAGTAGAATCTACCTGGGAAACCAGAGTGCCAACCTCTCTTACCATTGTGCAATCAAAATCTGCGATACTTGAAGAAGGAGGACTTCCTTGTTTTGATCCTAAAGGAGAACTTGAAAATACAATCTCAGAAAGCATTGAGACTTTAAAAGGAGATACAGATACGACAAGACCTCCAGAAGAACAAGCTACCTTTTAAGAAGTAATCTTTAAAAACCTTATCCCTTTTGTGAGAGTTAGTAGTGGTTACGCTTTCGCGAAAGCTAAAACAGTCCATATCCTATTATAGGATATGGACTGCGATAAGGCTATTAGATACTCGTGCATACGAGTACAGATAACTAAAAAATATAAAAACTATGAGTAGATTTAAATTTGCAGACCAATTGGGATTTAGTCCGCCCATTGTGTTTGAAGAAGATGAGAATCAAGATAGAAAAGGCTTCCATAAATTCCATATTGATTATGAGAAATTAATAGAAGATATTGAGATTTCAAAACAGAGAAAAGTATTACCTAGCTTTAACTACGAAATATATGTAAGTGAACAAAAAGAAATTATAGAAGTAGTAGATCGGGAATCAGGAGATGTTTTTGAAGCTTTAGTAACAGTGAGTATTCCCTTTAAATTAATAGATGAAAATGGAGAAGAAAGAAACCTTCAATTATACGGAAAGCTTAATAGAAAGGTAGCAGATGTGTGTACAGACATATTTGTTATAAGAATTTCTATTGAACCCAAAAAGAACAGAGTGTCTTATACTATGTTGTTAATTTATGAAGGATTTGATAATAGAAAGAATAGTTCAGGTAGATCTGATGATAGGCGTGTTGCAATAGAAATTAATACATACACATATGAAGATTATAAGGCGGCAATTGCATATTTGGGATATAGAAATGATCAAGTAGAAGAAGCAATTATTGAAAAATTTAATAAAGCTTTTGAGCTTGCTCAGAAAGATACAAAACAACTTACTTTTTTGTATAATAATGCACCAGCATTTGTTTTGCAACATAGAGAAGAAGATAAGAAATGGAAGGATCTTGATATACTTTTAGACGGTTTTGTAAGAAACAGAAAAGAAAAAGCCATTTTACGCCTTTTAAGAGCGCTTGCTATAGATGAAAGTAACATTGATGCTGAAGGGGAAGAGAAACGACAATTTACAAAGAGGATAGATAATTTCTTTTATCGCCTTATGTTAGGGGGGAAAGGGAAGAATACTTTTGAATTACTCTATGAAAAATTAAATGATTATGGTATAGGAGACCCTAATTTTACGGCATTGATACAAGAACTATATAAATTCTGGTCATTAAGTAGTTTTACAAATCCTTTATACGAAAAAAATAAACCGTATGTAGGGGGTAATGAGGTAATCGCATATGATGATAAAAAAATATTAGGTTTTCATACAAATACGTATAACTTAGATTTTATAACAGATAAATCCCGACTTAAAGTTAAAGTAACTAAGGATGAGGCAGTATTTAAAGAAAGTAAATATTCTAGAAGACCACAAAGAGGTATAGTTAAAGTAGATGTAGGTGTTTATAACCTTTTTCAGCCTATAACGTTGATGGATGTGCCTAAAGAAAGTGAAGTTAAAATCCCTACAAATATCATCCCTGCATTTTATTTAAAAGCGGTACATGATAAGAATACTTGGTCAAATGTAGATAAAGGTATTTGGCTTGGAGTAGATGTTGCTACAACACTCACAGGTATAGGGAATTTAGCAAAACTGCGACACCTAAGGCATTTAGGAAAACTTAAAAAACTAACACCTTTAATTCGTGTAAAAACAGCTGTAAGTGTTGTAGAAGTCTTTTCTGGAACTCTTAATGTTATGCTTACCCTCGCAGATAGTAAGAGTCCTTTTGCACAAAAACTACAAACATATTTATTTTGGCTAGAGATGCTTAGTTTGGGAGCAGATGTCGTAGTAGAAAAACTATTAAAAAATTCTGCTAGGGATCTCTTAAAAGTAGTAGATGATACGGTTGATGAGAGTATTATAAGACATTTAGCAGAGATTGGTGAGAATTTAGATGATTATAGTAGACGTTTTGCAAAATCACTTAGTAAAGCAGAAGATGTGGTGAGTGCTAAAATTAAAAAGTTTGAGAATGAAATAAAAGATTATGGAGAATTTAGAAAAAACAAAGAAGGAAAGTTTGAAAAAGTAGATCTTGAGCATGGAATGATTTTAAATAACGCAAAAGATGTTAGTATTAAACATGTTGGTCCTAAATTCCCTAATTATATAGATTGGAATTACGTCCCTGATTGGCAATTTAA
>CAKZKZ010000033.1 GCA_937124495.1 uncultured Dokdonia sp.
TAACCAAAACAAATATCAATGTTACTATACATCATGCTTGGTCTTATTGGGTTCTTAGCACTTGGTGCTATTGCTGCGTCTAGAGATTCCAAAAACAAAGCCTTAAATGCAATTGCAAGGATAGATTCGATGGAAGAGAAGTATGAAAAGTATGTTGAAAAAAATATACACAATCATATTTTGGAAAAAAATAACCTTCAGGTTGACCCTGATTTATTGGCTAAAGACACTTTAAAGTTCATCCTTCCTGATCTTAACGGCTTGATCTCTTTGGTTAATAGTACGACCTATACTACTGTTGAAATTAATCATACTGCCCAGTATTTCCCTAATTTGGTGAGTTTAACTGAAAACTATTTTCTTCAAAGTCAAAATAGCAAAACTAAAAAGTTAAGCCCAGAAGAAGAAGAAAATTTTAGGAAGACAGCTTTAGATGTGTCGATTACCCATAAGTTTTAGTTCATTGACATAAAAGTATAATAGGTTTGTTTAATTTCTTCATATTTTATCCAACCTCTCCAAAATGTTTTTAAGCCAGGTAAGACTGAATTTTTGCTGTTATATTTCATAAACCCACCTAAACGGGCAATGACAATAACATACTCCTTTATGCTAGGTGGATCATGTTCTTTAAATTGTATTCGTTTATCCATATTCTTATTTGCATAGACATATAATATTCGATACTCTTGGGGCTGAATTCCTGCTTGATAAATATTTAATTCAGGATGTTCTCTTGCTAAATAGTTTACTCTCATTAAATTAATCGCACTAACACTATATGTTGATACCGCATTTAAAATTCTTTTGGAGTCTTTTAATTGAAGTTTAGTAACTTGTCCTCCAGATTTTAAAATATAATGAAACCGTTCGATCAACCAACGAAGTTCATAATATCTAATGATGGTTTTTGCTTCTGAAATTGTTTTTACTGGCTTGGTAGAAAGTAAAATCCATTTAACCCCTTTTTTTCCTTTGGGCGGATTAATTTCTTCTACTTGAAGCACCCACAAAGTCAATGAGGGTAACTCTTTTTGCCAAACTCTAGGAGCCTGAAGTTTAAACTCTACTTGGCAAAATCGTAAAGTGACTTTTGCTTTCCGTTTTTTTCTTGTTTCTCTATCTGTTACCTTTATTTGATAAGTAGATTTGACTGGACTTGAAGCAATTCTTTCATGGAGTTTACTTTTGTCTAATAGTTTTCTATTATGCTGGCTTCGGACAATTAGATGAACATTAGATGCTTGCTTCTTACAGAACAATTCATAGATATCTGCTTCTCGATCACAAACATTAAACACTTCTATGTTGGGGTAAGGAGTATAGTATTCTTGTAGTTCTTCAAAATGTTCAAGCCATCTATAGCTCTCTTTTTCTTCGATCGGCACTCGATTCGTAGAACTTGTACCTAAACTTTCATTACTTCGAATTAAAGCCGTTTGTTTAAATAAGCCAACAGGAACGCCTGATGAACTAATAACCATTGAGTTATGCAAAATGAATCCTCGATGATACTTATAGCAAATAGGTCCAAAATTTTGTGCAGATCGCTTTCTAGAATAATCCATTGTGGTTGAATCTTGTGCGATTAACAGAGTTTGTTTCATCACCTTATCTCTGTCTTTTTGATGAACTTCCCGATGTCCTTCTATTATTTTTTGCATACTGACTTTTTTGTTTTTAAAGAAACGATAAATTCCTTTCATCTCCGATCTAGATCTAGATGAACTCGGAATACTTGCTCCAAATCCCTTACTCATTTGATTGCAAATTTTGCCTAGACGGGCGTTTAATCGTTTGTCTCCAAAATCAGTATAGTCGGATAATAGTTTGTTGTTTTTTAGTAACATGCTACTAAAATATACCTTTTATACTTATATGTCAAGGAACTTTATACTTATGGGTAATCGACACACTTATTAAGTAGCAGCCAATATAGATTTTTTTTTAACTAAAAAGTTATTCCCTTTTTATTTTAATATTAAAAATATGCTTTTGAATACTTAGTTCCCCCATAAACTAAGTATTCAAAAATGAAGCATTCAGATTAGCAAAAAAAATTTAAGAAACAACATGATTTTTTGATCTTTTATTTACTTCTCTAAGAGGTAATTATAATCTACCCAAGCCAAATTAAGTTGCAAAATCAATTGCAAATAGCGACGTTTTACGCCAATAATTTGCTCCAAACCTTGCAAGACATTTAAGTAATCCAATTCTCCTATTGAAAAAGCTTTTTGATTCAATTCTTGTTGTTTTTGGAGCGTTGGCAATAATACACTTTCAAAATAGATCAATTGTTTTTGTAGTAATTGAATGTTTTGCAAGAGTATTTTTTGCTGACTTTCTAATTGTTGCAATTGCCAAGCTTTGGTTTGGTCCAATATTTTGCCATTCAACGTATTGGCTTCAACTTGTGCTTTCACACCTTTGGTAAACAAAGGAACATTCAAACCAATTTGTGCTCCAAAATTAGGGAAGCTGCCATCGACTACTTGTAGCTGAATTCCAGTAGATAATTGAGGTGATAATTGACTTTGAATTACCTCACTTTGCAATGTATTAGCGACCTTGCGTTTATCAATTTGTTCTACCAAAGGATGCGCTGCTAAATCAATTGCTTGAATATCTTGTTTCGAAACGATTAAAGCTGTATCAGCAATGTCCGTTAAAGTACTGTCCATCAAAAACTGTTGCAATAAAATGAATTG
>CAKZKZ010000034.1 GCA_937124495.1 uncultured Dokdonia sp.
CTTCCTTGCACAACCATTTGTACTTGATGGTGAAGGTGTGATCCTTGAACAATTAGAAGACAAAAATTTTAAAGACAAGGTATACGATGTCATCAAAGTAAGCTTTGCTGAAGGCACAGGAGACGCTCCTGACGATTATTATGTACTCTACTTTGGCAAAGAAGATCACAAACTTGGGGTGATTCGTTACATTGTATCGTATCCTGGGTACTTTGAAAAAGGGAAACACTTGCCAGAAAAATTTATGGAGCTACAAGGTACTACTACTGTAGATGGAATTATAGTAAGTACAGGATATCATACGCATTGGTTACTTGAAAACGAAACGCCAGGCGATCATATAACGACCATCACGGTAGATAATATCTCATTCAAACCTGAAACTAAAAAAGAATACCTAGAGATCCCTGAAGGAGCTAAAATTACAGAAGGATTAAAATAAGTGCTGTTTTTAATAATAATATATGCTCTACATTCAGTTTGAGATCAAAGACCAGAAAAAGTATACTGTTTTCAAAAAGATATACGATGTCCTCTATGAAATCAAGCCAAAAGAAGAAAGCAAACCGCTAGCGTTTTGGGAAGAAACAATTCCTGAATATGCAAAAACATTCTTACAAAGGTTTTATAACCTAGAGAATGCACTGTCTCCATTGGTTAGAGAGAATTTTAAAGCCACGGTTAATTATTTAGAGTTTGGATTGGAGGCTGATTTCACAGACTTAACCATGATAAATGCGATAACAGCTAGAATAGATTTTCAAGCATTAGGATATCCGTATGGAGGTATGGATAGACTTTTGATCTTCTTAAAAGCATTTGATTGTATTCCAAATGAGGTTTTTAATGGCTTTTCTGTGTGTCAACTTTCTTGGAAAACCCAGTATGACTATAGTGCTTTAGAATTGCCTGAAAAGACAGCAACGTATTTAAAAAGGTAATCCTTTCTAAAAAGAATCATTAATCATTTTTATTTATGTAGTATTGTGAACATAACTAAATCACACTACTCATGAGCACTTCTGTTACTGTCTTATCATACAATGTTTCTTTTGAAGCGATGACTAATAAGTCAAACCCAAAATTTTCTGCTGCTCGTTTAGGAAAAAAATGTGTCCCTACAAAACACAATCCTAGGTTGACAATTTGCGCCGAATATATGGCACATACGATAGATAAGGCTGCAACAAGAGCAAAGGGATCATCATTAGATTTTGTCGCCATACAAGAAGCAAGTAGATGGGATGAGTTACAAAAAGCTGCCATAAAATCATTAGCAAACATGGGGTCCTTTGGTAGTATACAAGGATACACAGAGATTGTTACTTTTTATGACATGAGTAAATACAGACTAGACAAGAAACATTCAGATGGGTATAATACAGAGCGTCCATTTCAAATACTCGTATTCAAAAACACACTTGATACGTCTGGTACTATATTTATAAATACACATAATCCTCACCCTAGCGAGATGCCACAAAGTCGCTTTAATTTTAGCGATATGGATACCCATTTAAGTAAAGCCATCACATCTATGCATCTATCAGATGCAGAAAAGGCTTATAGAATTATCATCGCTGGAGATTTTAATGAAACAGGATGGTATGAAATTTCACAAAATGTACAACGATCATGGGCACCTTTTTCTAATGCCGGAATTACAACGACGGTTTCTATAGGAGATCCTGTATATACTTGTTGTAAAGGAGATGGAGAATGGAAAGATCACAAAACGGGAGCCTTAGCCGAGGGACATAGAGGAGGTGATTATATTTTTGATAGCAAGGCCATTGCAAACATAAAAATCCCTATTGGATATAAACCTTTGAAGTTACAAAGTGACCATTTACCAGTTGTAGCCGTGTTATAAATAATACCCCATTCCTGTAACATTAGATCAATATGATACTCCAATAGGTATATAATCCTATACATTGAAGTACATATTACAATTCACATATTATTTATTTTATCTTAAGATTCCTAGATATATACTTCAGAAATGGATCATGTCTCAACGCATCACTACATTATTAGTGGTCGCTAAAAAAGGGCATTATAAAAATCGCCTCTATCTGGCAGAGCACATTGCTTCTTTACATATCAACGGACAACACAAACTCATTCACATATTATTAGATGATCTTGTTCAAATAATCTCAGAGACTACCAT
>CAKZKZ010000035.1 GCA_937124495.1 uncultured Dokdonia sp.
AGTGCTCCACGTTCTTTTACAAACTAGAGATTATTTGGCAAGATGCCTAAAGGGGTATTGTTCTGAATTAGCGGAACTACGAACTTGTGATAATTGACTAGCAAAAATTAAAAGCGCATTTTCTAAGCGCGAAATTAAACTGTGTTTTTTGGTGTAAATAAATATATAGTTCCCAGTAAACGTATAAAAATCACAAATAAATATATTTAAAACAAAATTATAACTTATTCATAATCATATATATATTCATTTTCAAACGACTACAAGCGTTTGTAAACGAAAGTAATTATTTATTACCCGAATACCATTTGCATCTCATCGTATGTTTGCCCTGTTCAAAATCAACAACTAATTTTCAAGCATTGATAAAGAACAATGAGCTCTTCAGAACGAGTCTGAAGATGTAGACCAATAAACATATTTCTTGGGCATAACTCAAGAAGAAAACACACACATTATGAATTTAAGAAACAAAGTACAATTAATCGGAAATTTAGGAAATGATCCAGAAATCATCACATTAGACTCTGGAAAGAAATTGGCTAAATTCTCTATCGCCACTAATGAAACGTATAAGAATGCGCAGGGAGAAAAAGTAACCGATACGCAATGGCACAATGTAGTGGCCTGGAACAAAACCGCAGACATCATAGAGCAATATGTTACCAAAGGAAAAGAAATTGCTATTGAAGGAAAACTAACGTCAAGAAGTTATGAGGATACGGAAGGGATAAAAAGATATGTTACTGAGGTGGTAGTGAATGAATTGTTATTGCTGGGGAGTAAATAAAAAATAAACAGAGGCAATTTTATAAGATTGCCTCTGTTCTAATTAATAGTACACAGATATCTACTTTAGTCTTTGCAAATATTGAATGTAAAACATTGTTCCATATATGTAGCTTTTGTTATGTCGTAACAAACTCCTTGAAGATTTATTTGATATTCTCCTTCTTTTGCGCCTTCATTAATAATAACAAATTCTCTGGTTACACAAGAGCACGGTTCAATATCTCCAAAACAATATACCCCAATAGGATGAATTTTAACAGATGGAGTTCCATTAGGTAATGTGCCTACAGGTTTTCCACTCGCATCTACTACTTCAATCATGGAAATTTTGAAATTAGAAAACGTAAGGTTTGAATAACAATTACAGACCGTAAGAGTCATTATTTCATAGTCTGAAGACTCTAAGCAGTCGCATTCACTATCACCCCATTTTATAGAAATGCATGGTTTAACTTCTGAAAAATCAATTTCTTTACATTTGTTTATTCCACAAGAATTACAAATAACTTCTGTTAGCAACTCTACATATTCTTCTTGACTAGGAGCGCTACTGAAATAGACTTTACCTCCTGTCTTTTCACATAAATCTCTATAATTGTCTAAAATAGCTGGAGCTAAATTTTGGTACGTTAAATGATGAGCAAACACAGTAATATTATTAGCATTTGCAGTTACAATAGCAGCATTGGTTTCGGCTGTTTCATTTGCAAAATCATTTCTAGGAGAACTTCCATCCAATTCTTCATCACTAATGTAGAAAATAGCTTTACAAGCACCCTCTCTCCAGTCTGCATATGTAGACAAATCTTCAATTGCATTTGCACCTTGTTCAGATCTATAGCCAGATGGTGGTCGATCGGCAGCTAAAGGAACTGCCCCATGTAATCCACGGATATAGTCACGATGATTTTGAGTAAAAACGGTACCTGACCAAGTTCCTTCTAAACCTAAAAAAGTGATCTTCAAGTCAGGTTCACAAGAAGATTTTGCATCTTCAACAGCAAGCGATACAGCATTTGATACTGCTCTTGCAGACGATGAAACTGATCCACTTGTATCAATGAGAACAATAAGATCTGTAAGGACTCCTTTGGAAGTAGATCCTCCATCTCCACTACATCCACAGCCGCTTTCTTCTTCATCACATGTTAACAGTGAGTTTATTTTCTTTTTTTCTAATTCTTCAAGAATAGAATTAGTCTTCATAATCCATTCTGCACATTCGGATTTTTCTTCTTCTGCACGAGCCATTGTTACTTCTGACAAAGGCAATGGCAGTGCCACAGCTTCTTTGTTTGCTTTTCTTTTTCTTTGTTTTCTTTTTTCCATGGTATTTAGTTTTAGTGTATCACCTACTCTACAATACAGTTTTCGGCTTCCCTGTTTTTCTACAAGGCAAACTTCGTAACACATTTATTATCAACTGATGATGTATTCACGTGAAATTGCATGTGTGGTTAGCGGAATTTAATAGGTGGTTTAACCCTTTAAGTTTAGGTTTTGTAACTTTAAGGAATTCAGATAGTTGATTGTTAATTTGTTATCAATAAAAAACTCAACTTTAATTAACTAAAACTAAGTATTATGAATTCAACAAGAACATTAAAGAGTATTATAATTGCATTGCTAATCTTCTTAGGAATATCGGTTACAACGAACATCCTAAGCCAAATTGGCGAAGATTTATGTGTAGATTATTCTAGTAAAGAAATGAATACTTTAAGTGCTGGAGTGGTTCATGAAATAGTAAATGGATATAGAGATAGACAGCGTCGTTATATTAAGTCTGCAGACCCTGCTACAATAGGTACCGAAGCTATTTGGTTCGATCTGGAAACGAGTAAAAAATTTATTTATCATTTAGAAGTTAATTCTAAAAGTTTTGATAATTCAATAAGCTCTGCCGATTTAGGACTTCGTTTCTACTATGCTAGTTATCCAGCATTAATTGCTCCCCAGGATCCAGAATTAGGTGATTTATCTGGTAAAGGGTATGAGAAGCGTCATACTTTAGTAGCAATACCAACAAAGCGCATTGGTAATGAGGATATTGATTTTAATCCATTAGACTTTGACACTTATACATTGGGATTAAAAGCAACGGGGAAATATGATCGAACAGAAACGGATGACTCTTTTAACTTTCGTAATACTAGGGAAGTTACCGCGTTAGGGCCTGCAATGGAAGAGTCTTCCTCTAAAGATCTACAACCGACAACTGGGGCGCAAAATCATGGGAATTTGTATCCACCTCTTGGAAATTCAGGTCTTGCTTTTTAAATTTTGTACATGGAAGAACTTTGGCATATATTAAAACAGATCCTGCTAGTCATTCAATTATTGACTGCTCTAGTAGGTTGTTTTTATTTTTTTAGATTAAAGCATACTTATTGGAAATGGTTTGCTGTTTATTTGATAATTATATTTATTCAGGAACTTCTATTGACACATATTCTCACTATTCCTACCAATACAAAACAATTTTATATGTTGTTTTTGGGGTATCCACTTGAGTTTATCTTTCTTTATTGGCTTTATGCTAGAAAATCGTTAAACCGTAAGAGGCTATTTTTATTTTGTTCAATAATCTATTTAACAATTAGCTTTATTAGTGCTTATATACACACTCTGTTTAGTATAAATTTTAATGTAGGCACTTTATTATTAACTTTTTTGGTGATTTTAGAATATTTAAAGCAGATTAAAAATGAAGATATTCTTAGATTCCAAGAAAATAAAATGTTCTACATAAACTTAGGAGTCATCCTTTTTTATGTTGGTACATTGCCCTTTCATGTTTTTCAAAAATACCTATATACTGATTATCAAACAGTCGTTGAGTATTATTACGTATATTTTCTAATCGCCAATTGTATTATGTATTTATTATTTGCAGCATCATTTATATGGGGGGAAGAGGATTCATAATATCAATGATATTATTTTATATTATTTTAATTGGCTTTGTGAGCGCAATTGTCATTTTTATTCGACAATATCGAATGAAAAAGAAAATACATTTGGCTCAAATACAAGATATTGATGAGATTCATAAAAAAGAGCTTTTGGAAACAGAAATGGAGATTCAAACTCAAACCATGAAACATATTGGAAGGGAGATTCATGATAATATTGGACAGAAGTTAACACTAGCGAGTTTATATACGCAACAATTGGCTTTCGAAAACAAGGCCCCTCAGATTAATGAGAATATCGAAAACATAGGCGAGATCATCAATCAATCCTTAACAGAGTTACGTCAGTTATCAAAATCGCTAACAGACGATACCATAGAAAATTTTTCCGTATCTGAGTTAATAGCAACCGAATGTAATCGCATACATGCGCTAAAAAAATGTCAAGTTAGTTTTGATAATAATTTGAAAAAGGATCTAAACTCTTATAAACTAAAAAGGATCTTATTTAGGATTACGCAAGAGTTTCTTCAAAATAGTATTAAACATGCTCAATGTAAGAACATACATGTTTCATTGGGTCAGGATCAAGAGATGATCATACTCAAATTAAAAGATGACGGTAAAGGTTTTGAAATCGATAGCGTAGCGTCTAAAGGAATTGGTCTTAAGAATATGGAAAAAAGAACCCAACTCATCGGTGGGAAGTACACCCTAGAAAGTCAGTCTCAATTGGGAACCACCGTAATCATAGAAATTCCAGTATAAATGAAACATACTATTGTTATCATCGATGATCATATTTTAATTGCTCAAGCATTGTCTAGTATTATATCCAATTTCTTGCAATTTGAAGTATTATATACCTGTGAAAATGGGTTGGATTTTCAAGAAAAACTCAAAACAAGAAAAGTCCCTGATGTGGTATTACTGGATATTAGTATGCCCATTATGGATGGATTTGAAACAGCTAAATGGATCAGGGAAATGCATCCAGGTGTTTTAATTATGACATTGAGTATGCAGGAAGATGAACAGAGTCTCATTAAAATGATCAAGAACGGATCTAAAGGATATATGTTAAAAAATGTGCATCCTTTAGAGTTAGAAAATGCATTGGATAGTCTCGTGAAAAATGGTCAATTTTTCCCAGAATGGGCAGCAAGTAAAGTATTTACGAGTATCCGTGAAGATACGATTGATGCAAGCTCAAAACTAAATTTATCTGATCGTGAAAAAGAACTCCTAAAGTATACTGTGACTGAAATGAACTACAGAGAAATTTCAGAAAAAATGTTTTGTAGCCCAAGAACTATTGAGAATTATAGGGATAGTTTGTTTGAAAAGCTAGAACTTAAAACAAGAGTTGGGTTAGCAGTATATGCTTTAAAAAATGGTTATGCAGAATAGTTAGGTATTCTTTTTTGTAATTGGATATTTATGAATGCAACTTCATTGGAAATAAATGATAAGATACACTAGAAAAGATTATATCAACACAAACTGAATAGAGGTAGACATCCTAGAGTAAACAGGTTTTCCTTCTTTTAATGCGGGTGTAAATTTTAATAACCCTATACTATACATAAGATTATCTAAAATAGGCTGATTGATATTTAGCACTTCTTTATCCTTTACGCGTCTGCGGGCAATGGCAGATGCGGCTGGCTGATCAGTTGTTCTTATACTCGCCTCTACATTTGTAACAATTCCTTCTTTTGTTACGATCCAGAACACCTCTACAACTCCTTCTCTATTAGAATCACTCTCGCTTTTTGGGTATATCATATAATGGTTAATAAGCCAGCCTAAATCATACTCTGCATCTACTATAGCTATCACATCTGGAGTTTCTTCTATAGTATTAGAATTACAGGATACGACCAAAATAGATACGAGGATAAAAAGATACTTTTGGACTTTGGCTATTTGACTGTTCATGAACACTGTTTTATAATTAAATGACACATAGGATTCCATAAAAAGGGAATTCTTATTCATTAGTCTTTAAAACATCAAAATTATATGACAAGGGACTGCTCTTTTATACGCTTTCGCGAAATCGAAGCTTGCGAGATTCACGACCAAAGGAAGAGCACAGCGTTAAAGCGTATACCTGTATAATACAAAAAATAAAGACTTTTATTAAGTTCAGAACCTATATAAAGGATTTTAAAAACCCTCGATAAGCACGTCCAATAGGTATGATAGAATCATTCTCCAAAAACACTTGGTTTCCTGATATTTTTACAATCTTTCTGGTGTTTATTATATAGGATTTATGCACTTGTACAAACGTATCATCTAGTCTTTGTAACCAAACTTTTAAAGCGTCATTACTAAGATGTTTTTGAGTAGTTGTTACAACTTCGGTATAGTCAGAATCAGAATTGATATACATAATCGCATCACTATCAACTTTAACATGATCATATCCAGACTTAATAAAGAAACTAGTCGGTTTTAAAGTGTTTACAGAAGATTCTCCAGAGGGTAATACTCCCATATTGTTTGAAGCTTTCGTAATTGCTTGAACAAAACGTTGAAATGAGAAAGGTTTCAAAAGATAATCTACTACATTAAACTCATAACTCTCAATAGCATAATCTGAAAAAGCAGTCGTTAAAATAATTTGAGGAGAATGTTTTAAGGTTTTTAAAAAGTCTATCCCAGAAATCTTAGGGAGATGAATATCTAAAAACACGATATCTATGACATTTTGTTGTAAGTAAGGAATCGCTTCTAGTGCATTATTAAAAATCTGTTTTAGTTCCAATGACCCCATATCTTCAATGTATTTCTGTAAAATACGTTGTGCAGGTGGTTGGTCTTCTATGATGATACAGGTCTTTAACATAGATTATTTTTTGATCTTAATTGTAATGAAAGCTCAACGCGATAGGTTTGATTGGTATTGTCAATTTCAAGTTGATATACATTAGGATATAAAATATCTAAACGTTTCTTCACATTTTCAAGTCCAATCCCTTTAGATAAGTTTTCATTATTACTGTTTTCTAAAAAGCTATTAACACAAGAAAACTGTAGCAATCCTTTATCATTTACCTTAACTTGTATATCAATCTCAATATTATCACTTTGACTTGCTGTACTGTGCTTAAATGCATTTTCTACAAAAACAGTAAGTATTAATGGAGCGATACAAAAATCTTCTGAAGTAATCTCAGAATTAAAAGTCACATTTCCTCGTTCTTCAATTTGTAACTCACTAAGTGCAGTAAAGTTTTTAAGGTGTTCTATATCTTTAGAAAGAGGCACAAAATCTTCTTTACAATCATATAACATATATCGTAATACAGAAGATAATTCTAATATAATAGATGGTGTTTTTTCTGAATTCTCTATGGCATATGAGTACAAGTTATTCAGATTATTAAATAAGAAATGAGGGTTAATTTGTGATTTTAAAAAACGTAACTCACTATCTTTAATAACCACTTGTAAATTTTCGAGTTCTCGCTGTTTTTGTTTTGAATCCAATGCCAATTTAAACCCTACCATCATAAATAAAATAGGAATGATCCCCAGAAGAGTATAAAATATATTAGAAACATACTTGCCTCTATCTCCTCCTACAAGAAAAGGTTCCAGCACATACTCTTCCACTAAATAAACAAGAGCTAGTGTCACAATTATTAATAGCCAAAACATCCATATTTTTTTACGATAAAAAAAGGTTGGAATCAATACATAACCGATAAGCAATGCTATGATAATATAAAATGAAAAGAATACACCATCATACCAATAAATGGATTCATCATGTTTATTTAAGGCAAACATTAAGAATAAGATACCAAAGAATCCCGCTTGAGAAACAAATTCTATAAATCTTGGATGTTTACGTAAACTTTGCATACTACAAAAGTACAATTAATAGCTAGGGAGTGTCTTTATAATTCTACAAACGACAGATATAAGAAGGTCAACAACAAAATATACTATAGCTGGCAAAAAGTGTTTATGAGTTACTTACTATGGTTGTTTGCCGATTTTTTTTTATCAAAAAATAAAGACATCTCATTTTTGATGACATATTTAAAAATTGCTTTTAAACGATGTCAAAAAAAATAGTAATACTCTTTTATTGTTTTGCAACAACACTACTTGTCGCTCAACAAAAATCTATGACTGTGTTACGTATCAATTCTTCCATAAAAATAGATGGAAATCTACATGAAGAAGATTGGAATAATACAGAAGAAGCAACAGGTTTTGTGATGCTGACACCAGATAATGGTCCTACAATTCCTTCTACTCATAAAAATAGTGTAAAAGTGATGTATGATAATGATGCCATATATATAGGTGCATATTTACATGACAACAACCCTTCTTCTATTCCTTCTCAATTTACACAAAGAGATAATGTTTTTGGAGAAGCAGATGTTTTTACGATTGCTATCAACCCATATAATGATGGCATTAATGAAAACAAGTTTTACATAACTTCTGCCGGGACACAAGCCGATTCTAAGACAGTACCTAACAATCGTGGTGGTGGCGGTAATTCTGATGACTTTAGTATTAATTATGTTTGGGAAAGCAATGTAACTCTTGTTGAAGATGGCTGGGTTGTCGAAATAAAAATACCGTATTCGTCTTTGCGCTTTTCCAGTCAGGCTAAAGATTGGAGTATTAACTTCTTTAGAGATATAAGATCTTTAAATGCTATATACTCTTGGAACTTTGTAGACCGAAGTGTAGGAAGAGAAGTTCAATATCACGGATTATTAAAAGGGATTACAGATATAGAACCACCTCTGCGCCTTAGTTTTTTACCCTTTACAACAGCTATCACCGAACAATTTGATGGGAAGAATGACACTCAATTAAAGGTTGGCTTAGATGTAAAATATGGAATTAGCGATGCTTTTACGCTAGACGCTACTTTAATTCCTGATTTTAGTCAAACGGGATTTGATGAAGTGACCTTAAACTTAGGTCCTTTTGAACAAACCTTTAGAGAACAACGCCAATTCTTTACAGAAGGAGTAGAGTTATTTGACAAAGGAAATTTATTTTTCTCAAGACGCATTGGAGGTAGACCTAGTACTTCAGCTTCATTAAGTGACGATGAAGAGTTTATCGAAAACCCTAAGGGAGTAAATGTTCTTAATGCCCTAAAATTATCAGGGAGAACTCAAAAAGGGTTAGGAATCGGTTTTTTAAATGCTATTACAGAATCTACTTCAGCTTCTATAAGAAATACTACTACTGGCAAAATACGAGAACAAGAAGTAGAACCTTTTACTAACTATAACATTTTGGTTTTAGATCAACAGTTTAATGGTAATTCATCCATCTCATTTACTAATACCAACGTTACTCGGTCTGGAAGTTTTAGAGATGCAAATGTATCTGCATTATCTTGGGATATTTCTACCAAATCCAATTCATATAATATTCGAGGAAACGCACGTGTAAGTTCCATAAACGATCAGGAGACAACTACTGGATTCAGTTCTGAATTACGATTTTCTAAAACAAAAGGAAATTATAGATTTAGTCTTGATCATCGTTTAGCCGATGACAAATTTGATAATAATGACTTAGGAAGACAGTTTAGAAACAACTTTAGCAATTTTGGCGGGAATGCATCTTATCAAACATTTAAACCAGGGAAATGGTTTAATCGCTATGAAGTATTCTTTTTTGCAAGAACAAATTTCTTGTATGAACCTAATACGTATACAGGGACTTTTGGAGGTTTTGATACTCGTTTTACTTTAAAGAATTTTGATTCCTTTGGATTTGAGATATTTGGAGCTTGGGGAAATCGATTTGATTTTTTTGAGCCGCGTGTCACAGGGCGTTTTTTTAAACAAGGTACCGACTATAATTTAGTCTGGTTCTACAATACAGATTCTGGACGTAAACTTTCTTCGTCATTCCGGGTTCGATTTAATGATTATCTAGAAACCAATCAGCAATCTTGGAGTACTAGAATATCACCTCAATATCGTTTTAGCAATAAGTTCAATATTAACTATTCATTAAATCTGGAAACCACAAAAGAAGACAGAGGTTATGTAACAGATAATGGGGTTGATGTTGTTTTTGGAGATAGAGATATTATTGAAGTTGAAAATCAATTACAACTCAATTATAATTTCAATACAAAGCATGCTATATCATTAAATTTTAGACATTTTTGGACAACAGTCCAATACAAAAATCGCTACTTCGATTTATTAGATAATGGAGAAGTACAAGCTAGTACTAATGATATCGATTTTAATCCTGATACCAACTTTAATATTTGGAATTTAGACTTAAGCTATAACTGGCAATTTGCGCCTGCAAGTCAAGCCATCTTATTGTATCGTAACTCCATTTTTAATAGAACAGATCAAGGAGCTTTAGGGTATATAGATAGTTTATCAGATCTCCTTAATCAGCCCATCAGACATACCGTCTCACTACGAATCGTATACTTTCTGGAATATCAAAAACTTAAAAATATTTTTAAGAAAAATAATAATAACATCATATAAATATCATAAAAACAATGAGAACATTTTTAGCAACACTATTCGTTTTAGTAGCATTTACAATGAATGCGCAATCTACTTGGAAATTAGATTCAGGACATTCATCTATTAACTTTTCTGTATCACATCTTGTCATTTCAGAAATAACAGGATCCTTTGATCAATTTGATATTACAGCAATTACTGGAGATGATTTTAGTAATCCTAAATTTGATGTAAGCATTAAAACAGCAAGTATCAATACTAAGAATTCACAAAGAGATAATCATTTAAGAGCCGATGATTTTTTTGATGCCGAGAAACACCCTGCTATCACATTTAAAAATTCCTCAGTTGAGAAAACAGGTGACAAAACATTTTCTGTTACTGGAAATCTAACCATAAAAGGGATTACAAAAGAAGTAACATTTAACGGAACATTAAATGGAATTTTAAAAACCGATCGTGGAGAAAAAGCAGGTCTAAAACTAACCACAACTATTAACCGAACTGATTTTAAAGTTGGCGGTGGTATGGGTTCTATTGGAGAAGATGTCATGGTGGTTATCCATCTAGAAATGAAAAAACAATAGTTCTGATGAATAAAAAAGCAAGAACCTTATTAAACAGAAATTTACATAGAGATATTGGTTATTTTTATGTAGGCCTAATTATTGCTTTTTCAATATCTGGAATTGCATTAAATCATCGTGAAAATTTTAATTCACAAGAATACACTGTAAAAACCGAATCATTTAAAATTGATTTACCAGAAGACGAAACATTAATCACTGATGATTTTTTAAAAAACGCAGCACAAACTATCTCTACAGAAGAATATCGTGGTAATCGCACACGCGATAAAGAAGCTCGACTCTATTTTGAAGATGCCTTTGCTTTTGTAAATTTAGAAACTGGTCAAGGTGAAATTGAATATGTAAAAACAATTCCTGTTTTAGGCCAAATGACCATTTTACATAAAA
Organism: uncultured Dokdonia sp.; assembly: GCA_937124495.1. Classification (GTDB taxonomy): domain Bacteria; phylum Bacteroidota; class Bacteroidia; order Flavobacteriales; family Flavobacteriaceae; genus Dokdonia. The sequence continues at coordinate 11,185 of CAKZKZ010000035.1, forward strand.
CTACAAATACCTGGTGGATATGGTTTTCTGATATTTTTGGAATCGCTATGTTAACCATTGCTATCACAGGAATGTTTATATCCAAAGGGAAGTATAGTTTTAAAAAACGAGGTTGGTGGTTAGCCATTATTGGGCTTATTTTCCCTTTTATTTTTTTATTCCTAATTCGATAAACTTACTATTATGAAAAACATTTCAAGAAAAAAGTTTTTAGGTAGATTAGGGTTTGGTCTTGCATCAATCCCATTAACTCTAAAAGGAATTTCAGCAGCTACAATGGGTAATTCAACAAAAAATGAAACAGATTGTGGCTATACTGATCCAGCAACAGAGGGTCCATTTTTTGTTAAAAACACTGCAAAGACTGTAAATATTAATTTCACAAATCTCCCCGGAAACCCTATGAGGGTTTCTGGCACTATCTATGGAGATACAGAGGGTAGAGTCTTAGTTCCAAGTGCTAAAATAGAAATATGGCATTGTGATGATGAAGGAGTATATCATCCAACAGGAAGTGGAGATATTTCCAAATATAAGGATACTCAGGTTGCACTCAGAGGATATGTGATAAGTGATGAAAATGGCAAATATTCTTTTAGAAGTATTGTACCTGGATTATATGCTGGAAGAAGAAGGCACATCCATTATAAGATCAGTGCGCAAGGTTTTAAAACACTTACCACGCAAAGTTATTGGTTAAGTGAAAAAGGAGACCAGAGATCACAAATAGATCGCACTGATAGAAATACTGAAGAATGTCGCTATATCGATTTTAAGAAACAAAAAAATGGATTTCATAAAGGGGAATTCGACATCTTTCTGAAAAAAATATAATCAATCTTATTACTCATAAAGTTACAGTCATGAAAAAGACATTCGTTATCATATTTATAGGACTTTTAACCTTATCATGTGCCAAGGCACAAACCAATGATAAGAATGATATTATAGAAATAAAAACTATAGAACAGATAAAAGATATAAAAGAGCGCATTTTATATAGAGCTAAAAATCTTTTAAACACATTTACAGATCCATCAGTTATAGTCATTCCTTTTGAAAGCGAGTCCAGAACACAATGGACTAATCTTCCTGTTGGAATTGTAAATCGCAAAGGAATGAGTATTGGAGATATGAGTAATACGCAACGTATCCAAATGCAAAAATTACTCTCAGAGCTTTTGAGTTCTCGTGGTTATCTAAAAACAACAGGAATCATGCATTTAGATAATATTCTGGAGCGACATTTTAATGTTCCAAGGCTCAAATGGAGTCATAAAGAATATTATTTTTCTTTTTGGGGAGAGCCTTCACTTAATAAGCCTTGGGGATTTAAACTGGAAGGGCATCATTTATCCCTCAATTTCACCTATGCAGATATGTCTATTGCGCCCACTCCTCTTTTTTTTGGCACCGATCCTGCTGAGATTAGAGAGACTGAATATGCTGGCTGGAGAGTTTTAGGAGAAGAGGAAGATCTTGGTTTTTTATTTTTAAATAGCCTTAATGAAGCACAAAAAGAAAAAGCTATTTTAAAAGATCGTTCTGTACCCAGAGACATTCTTACCAATCCTGACTCAGAACAACGACTCACTGAGTTTTGGGGTATCAAAGCATCAGATTTAGATGATAATCAAAAGAGATTATTAGAATATATTATTGAAGAATATCTTCATAATCTAGAACATGATCTCGCACATGAGGAAATGGAAAAAATAAAAAATGCAGGTTTTGATGCTATTTATTTTGCTTGGATAGGCAACATTGAACGAACAGACAGTCAATATTTTTTAATTCACGGTCCCACTTTTATTATTGAATTTGATAATCATAGAAATCATATCCATTCTATATGGAGAAATAAAGGAAATGACTTTGGAGCAGATATCTTAAAAGAGCATCTTAAAAATAGTCCTCATCATAAAAACGAATAATTTCTTAAGTATATGTATGTGCTAAATAGTAGTATGGATGCTGTATACGCTTTCGCGAAAGCGGTCTAGTCTGTAAGCAAAAGTGTATTAATCTTCTTCCTCAGACTCCAACATTTCTAAAAATGCTGCACCAAGATTAATAAACTCCTCGATAAGCAAAAATTTATTTTTTTCTTTGAGTAATTCTGAATCTACATTTTTTGAAATACAATAATCAATAAATAAAGGTTTAAACTCAAGAGGAATTTTTACCGTTTCTGTTAGAAATGTGTCATTAATAATTTCATCTTCTTTAAAAAGCCCTATGTATTCTTCTAGTTTTATAGGAACAAATGGAGGCGTTTTACGTTTTTCTTTTGTGATGAGTTTCCAGAGGCGTTTCCCAATATTTACAAAATTAAGATTCGCATTAGGGTTTGAATTAAACTCATATTGTTCTGGATATAATTCTGTGTGTTTCTTGATTTGATTTTCAAACGTATTTGTAAATTCTTTTTTTTCAAACTCGAACGCTACTTCTTTTTTTACGATGACTTCATCGAGTTGGTTTATTTTTCGCGTAAGCTCAACAACAATGTCTGTATACGTTATTCCTTCTTTTAAAATCAGTATTTTCTCTTCATGAGTTAGACCTTGAAAAGAAATAGAATCTTGGACACTCGCATCTATCTTAAAATGACCTTCACCATTGGTAAGCGTTACCATTCTAGTGGTTACATTTTTAACCAAAATGCCTTCTACAACATCTTTATCATCATACACAGTTCCTGTAATAATTTGTGCTACGACACTCTGTGATATAAAAAACAAGAAGAAACAAGTGAGTAGTTTATACAATGATAAAGCAGGATTGGTTAGAATGATCAATATAGATGATATCTTCAAGCTAAAACTGGAAAGAAAGGTTAAAACATGATAAGGTTTTCTTAAATTAAGGTTTATCTATTTTTGGTAAAATTGTTCTCTGAATTTTAATATCGGATAAATTTGTCCGAAATAAAATAAGTATTTATATTTGCACCATTATTTATAACAATGTATGTTTTCTAAAACGTGTAAATACGGTATTAAAGCGACACTCTTCATAGCTCAAAAATCACAATTTGATGAGCGTGTGAGTTTAAAAGAGATTGCTGAGGCAATAGATTCTCCTGTTGCTTTTACGGCTAAAATTTTACAGTTACTTGCAAAAGAAAATATCATAAGTTCTAGAAAAGGGCCTAAAGGAGGTTTTGAAATAGATAAAGTACAATTACCAAAAATCACAATAAAACAGGTTGTCAAAGCCATCGATGGAGAT